>WFSK01000120.1 GCA_015486095.1 Thermotogae bacterium | reverse complement strand
CCCTACAACTACGGGTAGATCTGTGGCATTAGATATCATTTGACAAAGCAGTGCATTCTTCGTTCCACCACCAACCATATGGATACCTTCGAAGTTCCTTCCAGTGATCACGGCGAGTTCATCGATCGTTTGCTTCACACGATATGCGATCGATTCTAAAACCACTCTAACGATCTCTCCAATGGTAGTGGGAATAGTCTTCTTCGTTTTTCGGCACAATTCTATTACAGCTTCTGGCATATCCTTCGGATTTGTAAGCGTTGGATCATTGGTATCTATGACATATCCGAGGGATCTGGATTCTCTTGCCATACGTTCCAGTGCGTCGTACGACAAAGCTGGATCTTTCTCCCTCCAACTTTTGAGACATCGTTGAACGATCCACAATCCTGTTACATTTTTTAACAGTCTAAAACCACCGTTGACACTGCCTTCATTCGTAAAATTCAAGTCCATTACCTTTCGATCTGAAAACGGCTTATCGCTCTCGATACCCACGAGAAACCACGTTCCCGTACTCACGAAGATCCAATTATTGTTCCTAAGAGGAGTACCTGCAACTGCCGATGCGGTATCATGGGTGGCAACGTTAACTACATCTACATTCTTGTGGAATTTTCCTAAGATAATACTCGGCTGTAGAATGTCTGGAAAGATACCTGGCAGGCCAAGGATGTCGATGATCTCCTTCGACCAATCTCGCTCGATCGGATTGTAAAGTTGTGTCGTTGTGGCAATCGTGAATTCACAAGCCTTTTGACCTACGAGTAAATACGTAAAGAGATTTGGCATCATGAGCAAATATTTTGCCTTTTCGAGGACATCTGGTTTCTTTTCCTTTAACGCCATGAGTTGATAGAGCGTGTTAAAACTCAGAAAATGTGTAAGTGTTAATCTGAAGATCTCCTCTTTTGGAATGATCTCGAAAACCCTATCCATGATATTTTCTGTTATAGAATCACGGTAATGGTAAGGCATCTCTATCAATCTTCCATTTCGATCGATGAGTCCGAAATCCACACCCCAGGTATCTATTCCGATCGAAGCGAGATCGCTTTCCTTATGAGTTGCCACATCTATCACCTGTACGATCTTTTTCAACAAGTCATCAACATTCCATCTCATATGATCGTCTACAACGACTGGTATATTCTCAAAGCGTTGTATCTCTTCGAGGTAAAGCTTTTTCCCATCGTATCTTCCGAGAAATGCCTTTCCTCCAGATGCCCCTATATCTATTGCGAGGAATCCTCTCATCATCTGCTATCCCCTATTCTTCGCCTATGATCAATTGAATACGTTTTGGCAATCGCTCGACGATCTCTTTATCTACACCGCTGTTTGTCACGATCACATCGATGTCATCGATCGGTATTGCCATAAAGGCAGAACGTTTGAGAAACTTCGAATCATCGACGAGTAAATAAACCTTGTTCGAATTTTTAACCATCATTCGTTTGATAAGACCCACAGATGGATTTATTTCAAAGGTACCCGTTGATGGCATGAATGCCCGACAGGATATGAAAGTTTTCTCTGCATTCAAATGCTTTGTCATCTCCTCAGCATCCATCCCAACGGCCGAGATATTATCTCTTCTAATGGTTCCACCTATTATGGTAACGGTACATGTGGGATTTCTGAGTAATTCCAGAGCGGACATAAGGCTGTTGGTGATCATATGAAGATCGTTCAACTTTTCCTTGCAAAGTTTGACGAATTCAAAAGTGGTAGAGCTCGCATCGACGAATATGGTATCCCCATCATTCACAAATCGAATCGCTGCCTTAGCGATGGATATCTTTTGTCTAGAATGCATCATCCTTCTTTCAGCGAATCGAGATTCCACAGCATCGGAATCGATCTTCTTTACACCACCATAGACCTTCTGTGCCAGCATCCTGCTTTCGAGTTCGTTGATATCACGTCTGACGGTTATGGTAGAAACGTTCAAATGGCTTTGCAATTCTTTTATCGAAACGAAATTCTTTTCGTTTAGGAGTGCCAAAATCTTGTCGAGACGTTCTCTCTTGAAAAATCTCTTCTCGCTTGTGATCAACTTTATCACACATCCTTTGTATATAGATAATTTTCCCTTACTTTCAAAGAATACCACAAAATGGGAGATATACCAAATCTTGTAAATGTGGGAAAATATTAGATTTCGTGAGTAAAATTGGGGAATTTAGACATTAAATATATGTAATAGCTAATAATGGAGTTTTATCAACGAAATTTCTCGATAATGGTGTTTGACATTTTGGTAACGGATGATTTATGCTTTCTTTAGTTCAAGAGTATATGATAAAGTTTATCATAAATTTATGACGCTAAGGAGGAAAATGTCTTGGATGTAGTAGAAAAGCTCGTCGAATATGCACGCTTGTGTTGGGATCGAGGTCTTACGGAATCGACCGGTGGAAATATGAGCGTAAGGGCAGATGATAACACTATCTACATAACTCCTACTTTTACTGTAAAGCACTTTCTTAAAGTTGGAGACATGGTCAGGTTGAGTCTTGAAGGAGAAAAGCTTGAAGGGAAGGAAGAACCTTCTTCTGAGAGAAAGATGCATCTTTTGATATACAGGGAAAGAGCCGATGTGAAAGCCATCTTTCATGCACATCCTCCATACGTGACAACCTTCGCAGTTAGTGGAGAGAAGATTCCTATAAATGTTCTACCAGAGGCTGTACTCTTGGTGAGAGATATTGCATATCTTCCGTATGAAACACCTGGGACTCAAGAATTTGCAGATGTTTTTATACCGGAATTGAAGAAAGGAAAAGATGTTTTCGTCCTTCAAAATCATGGTGTGACCGTTGTAGGTAAGAGCATTGAAGAAGCCTATGCAAGACTCGAGACACTCGAATTCGTAGCGAGAGTTGCCTGGACACTTAAAACAAGTGGGAACTACATTAAAGAGATAAAAAAAGATAAGATAAAAGAACTCTTAAGTTTGCAAGATGAATCCTCTAACGAGGATTAGGGAAAGGTTTGAAATGAACGGTTCTAAAAAATGGTATTTTGCAGATGGCTATCTTGAAATAGGAGGAGCAAAAGGAAAAAATTCACACGAAGCCCTGTGTATTCTGAATGCAAATGAGAGAGAAGCACGAATCAGAATCCAATTTTTCTTTAGCGATAGAGATCCTATAACATTTTATGTAAGTGTACCTCCATTAAGAGATATACATATAAGACTCGATTCGATGGGTTTGTCATACGAAACTCCCTATGGGATTAAAGTTGATAGTAATGTGGAAATAGTTGCTCAGTTGTCTCGTATGAGCATTCATAAGGGCAGATATTCTTTGATGACAACTATAGGATATTGGGAGGATTAGATGAGCGAAATATTAAGGATGCAGAAGATATCAAAGAGTTTTCCAGGGGTTCAGGCTTTGAAGAATGTTAATTTCACTCTCGAAAGTGGGCACATACATGCTCTGGTGGGTGAGAATGGAGCTGGTAAATCAACATTAGTTAAGATCATTTCTGGGGTTTACGAAGCAGACTCTGGGGATATCTTCCTCGAAGGTAAGAAGATCAAATTCAAGGATGCTAATGATGCTGTTTCTGCTGGCATATCAACTGTGCATCAGGATTTAATAGTTTTTCCAGACCTCAGTGTACTCGAAAATTTGTTTATCGATAACTACTCCGTTCCTTCTACCGGCTTTATTAAATGGAAGAATCTGAAAAAAATAGCTGTGGAGGCAATGGAGGAATTCAGCATATCTTTACCTTTAGAGCAGGAAGCAAGAAACCTGAGTGCTCCTATGCGAAAGTTGCTTCAAATATTGAGGGCCCTTTTAAAAAAACCTAAGATACTCATATTAGATGAACCAACAGCAGCACTTACAATGGATGAAGCAAAGATGTTGTTTACGAATCTAAGAAGATTGAAAAACAAAGGTATTGGCATAATTTATATAAGTCATTTATTAGAAGAGATCTTTCAATTAGCTGATGAGGTAACGGTTTTAAGAAACGGAGAGGAAATTATCACAGATGAAGTTAGTAATTTGAAGCTATCAGATATAGTTAAAGCAATGATAGGACGAGAACTTCAATCATATTATCCGAGAAGAAAATCAAAGATAGGACAGACAGTAGTATCAGTTACCAACTTGAGTAGTGGGATCCTAAAAAACATCGACATAGAAGTGAAGAAAGGTGAAATACTTGGTATAGCTGGGATTTTGGGTTCCGGCCGTACAACACTTGCAAAGACATTGTTTGGTATAACTCCGCTACAGAAAGGTGAAATATTCCTAAATGGAAATAGGTTGAATATAAAAAGCCCAGTAGATGCCATCAATGCAGGAATTGTATACATACCAGAGGACAGGCAGCGCCAGGGGTTGATCTTGCAAGAAAATGTTAGATTCAATATATCGCTCCCAAATTTGAAACTCACGATGACAAAGCATGGTTTTATCGATAAGATTAAAGAGGAGTCTATAGCGGAGAAGGCGATTCATGATTTTGGGATAGAGCCTCCCTTCCCAGATTTTCAGTGCCTTCACCTTTCAGGCGGTAACCAACAGAAAACTGTTTTATCAAAGTGGACTCTCAGGAATGCAGATGTCATCATTATGGACGAACCAACACAAGGAATAGATGTGGGGACTAAAAACCATATATATATCTTTATGAACGAATTTGCCAGCAGAGGGAAAGCAATAATTTTTATATCTTCGGACTTCAATGAGCTTATCAACATGTGCGATAGGATCATCGTTTTGAGGAAAGGCGTAATCGTAGGTGAACTCAGCAAAACTGACTTTTCGTTGGAAAAAGTGGTTGCTCTCTCTACTATCGAAGATGTCAGAGTACCCAATAACAAAGTATCGAATATTGGATCGAGAGAATATCTGGAAAGAGCAAAACTAAAATGATTAACAAATGGGGAAGAGAAATAGTTCTAATAGTTGCGATCATTGGTTTGGGAGTCATTACTCAATTAGTTAATCCCGATTTCTTTAGTTTTAGGACTATCTCATCATTATTCGATAATACAGGTGTTATGGTTTTGGTCGTTATAGGTGAGTCCCTTGTTATTATCAATGGTTTTGGTAATGCAGATCTTTCTGTCAGTTCCATTTATACAGTTAGTGCTGTTACATCGGCACAATTGGCTGCGGCAGGTGTGCCCATGTTTTTAGTTATATTGTGGAGTATAGGTATAGGAATGGCGTTAGGTTCACTTAATGGCTTTTTGACGGCTAAGCTCAATATCCCTTCTCTTGTGGTAACCTTGGGTACGATGATGGGATGGGAAGGTTTTATACTATGGTGGACAAGGGGAATGTGGATTGCGAATTTGCCCGATTCGTGGCAAATAGGAAGTCATTTATTAGGGGGATTTACATTGGCAACATGGATTGGTTTTGCCGTGAGCTTCGTGATGATTTTTGCTGTAAGGAATATGCCATTCTTTAGAAGATTCTACGCATGCGGTTCAAATGGAAGCGCAACGAGCTACGTTGGAATAGACAGAAGAAAAGCGATCTTTTACGCTTTGGTACTCAGTGGAGTGTTCAGTGGATTTTCAGGCTTTTTGAGTGCTTCAAGATTCTTTGTGGTTTCCTCCAATATAGGATCCAACTTAACTCTTCCAGTAGTTGCAGCTGCAGTTGTTGGTGGCACGAGTATTTTAGGAGGAAGGGGAAAGGTAGAGGGGAACATTCTTGGAGCCCTTCTACTTACGGAAATTTCAAATGTAACCATCTTTTTACACATAGGAGCAGTTTGGAATGAAGCATTTGAAGGCTTGATAATCCTTATAGCTATAATCTCAGATGTCTTAAGAGAAAGGAGAGAGCAAAGTATTCTGAGGGCATGAGAAATATAAGAAAGATAGAACTTATCTTGTTAGGGATATTGATACTCGTTTTTGTCATAATGAGCTTCTTGTCTAAGCAATTTCTTAATGTTTCGGCATTGTTACAAGTTTTGCAACTCTCTGCTGAATTGGGGATAATGGCTGTACCTATGACTCTGATAATCGTAACAGGAGGTATAGACCTTTCATTGGCATCCAATCTTGCACTGAGTGGTATTATTATGGGATATCTATGGGCACTGTTTGGAATAAACATATGGATAGCCGCAGTTTTGGCAATAGCCTTTGCTGGTCTTGCTGGATTATTTAATGCTGTTTTGATAACGAGGTTGGATATCCCACCCCTTTTAGCGACCTTAGGAACATGGGCAGCTTATAGGGGATTAGCTCTCGGAATAGATAAGGGAAAAGGCATCTCTGGATTTCCACAATCTTTTTTGAATTTGGGAAAAGGATCTTTGATGGGAATACCTTATTCCTTGTTAATATGGGCTGCTATATCTATTGTTATTTATCTTTTTGTAACGAAAACGGCTTTTGGAAGATACCTGTCTGCTATTGGATACAATGAAACAGGAGCTATTTATTCTGGGGTTCCTGTGAGAAGAGTCAAAGTAGCTATATATGTTTTAGCGGGACTATTAGCAGGATTGGCTGCTGTGATATATACATCAAGGGTAGGAGCGGCGAAGTCAAATGCTTATTCAAATGGCATTTTAAGTGTTGTTGCTGCTGCTGTTTTAGGTGGGGCAGATGTTAAAGGTGGCTCTGGAACTATTCTTGGAACGACACTTGCTGTTTTGATAATGGCTTCTATTAATGCAGGTTTGATCATGGCGAATGTTCAACAGACGGTGCAGGAGATGATCATCGCAGTGATCTTAGTCGGTTCGATAACATTTTACGAATATGTTGGTAGGAGTAAGGTAAATCGTAGCAGATTTACTAAGCAAGTTAAGGATAAAAATCCACCGGTTTATACCGGTAAAAAATAAAAAGAGGAGGTCGTTTTTTATGAAGAGAAGTGTGTTTTTGGTGATGACACTGTTTTTGTTACTTACGGTAGGCATGCTTGCTTTTGGGAATCCCACTGCTTCGGTTGCTAAGCCTATAACGGTCTACATGGTACCGAAGTTTACAGGGGCTCCATACTTTGTGGCATGTAAGCAGGGAGCTATGCAAGCTGCCAAAGAGTTAGGTGAACTGGGGCTGCCCGTTAAATTTTACTTTATGGGCCCAAGTACGGCCAACACGGAGCAGGAAATCAAGACGATAACGAGTATTATAGCATTACATCCAGATGCTATTCTCTACTCATCAAATGATGTTCAAGCATTGATACCAGTTTTGAAGGAAGCGAAAGCAGCTGGCATTAAGGTTGTTGGATTCGATGCAGACGTTGCCGATCCATCCGCGAGAGACTTCTTCGTAAACCAGGTAGATTTCAATGAACTTGCTAAAACTTTGATCGACTTAGTTGCCAAGCATGTTGGTCCCGATGCAGGTGTTGCTATTTTAAGTGCCGATCCTAATGCAGCTAATCAGAATGCATGGATTGCTGCTATGAAAGCATACATGGCACAATCTTACCCGAAGATGCATGTTGTTACGATCCAATATGGCGAAGATTTGCCAGGCCCTTCCTTCCAGAAGGCTCAGACTATAATAAATGCTTATTATCCCAAAGCTAAAGCGATCGTAGCAATAACTTCTGTTGCCTTCCCGATGGCTGCTCAAGCCGTTTTGCAAGCAGGCTTAGGGGGGAAAATCTATGTAACAGGGTTAACGACCCCAAACAATGTGAAAAAATATATTAAACTCGGTGTTGTAAAAGAAGATGTTTTATGGAATCCAGTGGATCTCGGATACTTAGCCATGTATGTAGCTAATGATCTGGTAAGAAATATGATGATAAAGGAGATAAACGGAGCCGTATACGTTGGAGGAGGTAAGTTAGGATTCTATAAAGTTGGTCCAAATAACGTTATACTTTTGGGCAAGCCCTTTGTCTTCACCCCACAAAATATAGATCAGTTCAATTTCTAATTTTAATCCATACTTTTCAACTGGTCTCTCTTTTCGATGAAGAGAGGCCAGTGTTTTCATAAATACTTGGGATAAAGAAGCCTAACACACCATTGTACTTCGAGATCGGTCACCAGGATTGGGAAGTTGAAAAAAGTTGCAAATGATAAATGTAGAATCGAAAGTTATCGAGAACGGAAGTGGATGGAATGAATTTGGATAAATTCAAAAATCCCGATGCTATTTGCAGAGTAGCACCATTTTTCAGTTGGAATGATGAGTTGGATAAAGATGAACTCATAAGACAGGCAAATGAAATGATAGATAAGGGGTATGGAGGATTTTTTCTCCACAGTCGCGTAGGCCTTATAACAGGTTACCTTTCGCCCGAATGGATGAAGTTGGTGTGCGTTGCTGCCAAAGAATCTCAAAAAACAAAAACATACACATGGCTTTACGATGAGGACAAATGGCCTTCTGGTTTTGCGGGTGGAGAGGTACCGAAGATGGGCAAAGAGTATAGAAATCGTGCACTCGTTCTGCTTGAAGATGTCGACCCTGGTGAGGATGAAAGAGTTTTATCGGAATTCGATAGAGAAGGCCATCATTACAGAATTTGTGCAAGTGTACATCCTCTTGGTAACACCTGGTTCAACGAAACGAGTTACGTCGATCTAATGAATCCAAACGTGACGAAGGCCTTTCTCGAATCTACTCACGAGAGATATAAAAAGGCGTGTGGAGAGTATTTTGGAAGAGAGATCCCAGGTATCTTCACGGACGAGCCGTGTTACCTCATGCATAACCTTTACGAAGTACCTGCAATACCATGGTCGGATTTTCTTCCCGAATATTTTGAGAAGATGAAGGGATATTCGATCGAGGGACACCTCAGGGAATTATTCTTTGATGAAAAAGATTATCAAAAGGTGAGATACGATTTTTATGATGTAGCGACGAGGTTATTTTTGGAAAGCTGGACGAAGCAGTATTTCGATTGGTGTGAGAAGAACAACCTCAAGATGACAGGTCATTTCATGGCCGAAGATACGCTCGTTTCACAAACACAATGGATAGGTGCCGCGATGCCGCATTATCAGTTTATGCACCAGCCGGGTATCGATAAACTTGGAAGAAATCTTGAGCCTATCGGTAATGTTGTGACGGTCAAACAGCTGACATCTGTTGCAGATCAATTTGGGAAAGAGCGTGCGCTTTGTGAAGCCTTCGGTACGATAGGTCAGCAATCGAGCTTTTATCATAGGAAGTGGATAGCCGATTGGCTGATCGCACTCGGGATAAATTTTATAAATCCTCATCTTTCGCTTTACTCGATGAGGGGAGAGAGAAAGAGAGATTTTCCCCCAAATTTCTTCTATCAACAACCGTGGTGGGATGACGAAAGGCCGTTCGCAGATTATATGGCACGAATAAGCTATTTCGCCACCCAAGGTAAAAGGGACGTGGATATCCTCGTCATCCACCCTATCTCAAGCGTGTGGAGTGAATATTCCCCTCTTCATGAGAAAAGCGGTTTTATGGTCGAGACGAATATCTACGATAAACCGTTCGAAAAACTCTCCAGGTCTTTGATCGCCTCGAAGTTGGACTTTCATTATGGGGATGAGATCGTAATGGAGAAACAGGCGAAGATAAAAGATGGGAGATTGGCGATAGGAAGATACTCATATTCTACAATCATCGTCCCTCCATCCTTGAATTTGAGATCGTCGACCTTTAGATTGCTTGAGGAATTTTCGGAGTCGAATCCCCAAAGGTTGATCTTCATCTCACCTACACCCTCAAGAATAGATGGAATCGCAAAGGATGTAAAACTTCCAGAGGGAGCGATTCTGGTCTCCTCCGTTGAAGAGGCATTGAAGATCTTAGATGGATATCATAAGGACAGGATAAAGATCATCGATAAGATGACGAATCAGAATGCTGAAAAGGTGATATGCCATATCCGAACATCGGAAGAGGGAAAGACGATCTTCATCGTGAATACGGATGAGTCGAGGGAGGCAAATGTCATCGTCTCCATGCCAGGAGTTAAAATTCCATATCTACTCGATACTATGACGGGTGAGATCTACAAGATTCCATGTGTTCTGAAAAATGGAGTATCCAAGATAGATGTGAAGCTTTATCCGGCTGGAAGCATGCTTTTGTTTTATCCTGATCACGAGTTTAACGTGAGAGAAGCTCCTCGATCCCTGGATTCCGGGGTCGAGTTTGTGAGGAAAGAACGCAGACGAATCTTGCAAATGAACTGGGAAGTTGAACCCATGGAGCCAAATGTGCTACCACTCGATAAGGTAACACTTGAAATAGATGGAAAGAGGGTGATCGAAGATCAACACATATCGAAGGCATGGCAGTATTTTTATG
>WFSK01000119.1 GCA_015486095.1 Thermotogae bacterium | reverse complement strand
GGGCTAAAGTAAATGATTTATCACCCTTGATGCATGATCTATCTCTGTATATGAGAAAAAGTGTAATGAAGAACTTCGACATGGAAGGAAGAACTGAGATGGGAACAGGGCATGCTTGGAAACCTTTAACTAAAAGAACTGTAAAAGAAAGACAAGAGAAGAAAGGTAAAGGTTTCGGAAGGCATCCTATATTGGAATTAACTGGAGACTTGAGACGTTCTATATCTATCTCTCATGGTAGGAGAGAGGCAAGAGTTTCGGCTGGTAAGGAGTATGGTATAACGCATCAATTTGGGACTAAGAGAGTACCCGCTCGCCCATTCCTTATGTTTCCTATCACAGATATCGATGTATGGGTTAGGCACATTATACGATACTTCAAGGAGAGGGTGTTTATATGATCGTCGATGATGTGGTTACATATCTAAAGAGTGAAGGATATATCGCTATGAAAAATCCCGCTCCTAAATTCTTGTCTAATGCTATTGTTGTAGTATATGATAGCGCAAGTATTGAGGCTGAACCCCCTGGAAGATATAGATGGCGAGAAAAGATAAAGCTGTATGTGAGAGTGAGTGATCCGCAAGAGTTGGTAGATAGGTTGAAAAAGATAGGTGATCTGTTATTCACTCACTACTATCACGATTACACAGATATTGATATCGATGTATATGATGAGAAGAGTGGGATAATAACGATGACAAGACCTGAATATGTGGTGATGTAATGACTGAATTTGAGAGAAGAGAGAAGGAAGTAGCTGAGATATTAGAAAAGAATACGGTTAGTCTTGAGAAGTTAGAACAATGGGAAAAACTCACAATGTTTCAATTGCAATTCGTGACTAATAATTTGCAAAAAGCTTTATATAGATTACAACAAGAGAGGAGTGAGAAGAAGTGAAGTTTACTATCAAGGATCGTGTTACCCTTCTTGGACTTACCGAGATGGAGAGTCTGGTAAAGAAACTGCAATTTACAGACGAGGAACGAGAGAAGTATAGTATTGTGAAGGGTAACGATGGGAATGTGTACTGGAGAGAAGATAAGGATGAGGAAGTAGAGATCGATATAACGGAAGAAGAAAAGAATGAGATAATACAGATATTGAAGCATAATATTGGTACGTATTATTTGCCTATTTCGTATAAGCTAATACCACACGGGCAGTATGATGTTGTTCTCTCTGTATTTGATAGGGTGAGTCTGCTGTCTTTGCTCCCTGACAAAGGCACGTATGAGGAATTGAAGAATATTAAAGATATTCGGACTGCTCTCGGAGTAAATGATGATGAATACAAGCTGTTAGGATTACACCAAAGACAAGATGGGAAGTTGGTATGGAACAAGGATTACGATTCGAGGAGATTATACAGATTCAATAAGGCTCAATTCGAGTTATTGAAGAGGTTGTTAGATAAAGTGAGTGCGGAGGGAAGATTGAGCTATGGCGGGATGGAACTCTATGAGAAATTTCATATTTCCCAAGTATGATTCTGTTTGTATTGTAGGAAGAGGAACGGGATGGGATTTAGCCCCACCTATTGATAAAGCTCTGATCTGGGGAGTGAACGCTCTTCTTCTGCAAAGGCCGGTACACGTTACATTTGATATGCACGATCTGGATAATCTACATTATCGTTCAATATTTCAAGGAGCGGAGATTGAATTGATTAAGAGGTTAAATATGCCTCTGATATCGATAAAAAAATATCCCGATATCCCTTCTTCATTTGAGTATCCGTTATTTGACGTCATAAGGTATACTGGAGTGGATTATTTTACGAATACGATAGACTATATGATTGCATTTGCTATTTACTGCGGATTCAAGGAGATCAATCTATATGGCGTCAATATGGCAACGAATTCTGAATACGCTTATGAAAAACCTGGAGTTGATTTCTGGATAGGATATGCTTTAGGGAAAGGGATAAAGGTAAACTATGAAAGTAAGTGGTCTACAATGTTGAGATCACGAGATGATAAGGTATATGGATATCGTGTACCACTTGGTAAATTGAAAGATATTATAAAAGAGAGGTGATTTGGATGGCTATATTAACT
>WFSK01000118.1 GCA_015486095.1 Thermotogae bacterium | reverse complement strand
TAGTATATCTGTGATATCATTTATCAGTAGAGAGGAAGCGCTTTCATGAGTACGATTTCGGATATTGCCAAAAGAGCAGGAGTCTCCATCAGTACAGTATCGAGGGTGATGAATCACTCCGAGAATGTCTCAAAGGAAACCAGAGAAAAAGTCCTCAAGGTTGTGAAAGAGCTTGAATACTTGCCAAGACCCTGGGCGAAGTATCTTGCCACATCCAGAACAAAACTCGTAGCAGAACTTGTAATCGCTGATAGGATCAGAGATAATTTAACTCATAAATTTAGCTTTTATTACTATGTCTATTCTGGCATCAAAAAAGTGGCAAGACAGAGCGAAGTTGACATTCAGATACAAAGATTGGAAGAAGACAAAATAGATGATGCCGATGGTTATCTGTTGATTGGTTCGGACTTCGATAAGGAACGAGTGGAAAAGTACAGAAGCACAGGAAGGCCAGTCGTTTTAGTAGATCACTATATACCGGGAATGAACATAGATGCGGTTGTGAGCGATGGTTATGGAGGGGCTTTTACAGCTGTCACGATGCTCATAGAAAAAGGGCATAAGAAGATCGTGCACATACATAATCCCTTGGATGCCTACAGCTTTAAGGAAAGATTCGATGGCTACTTTGCAGCCATGGAAGAATATCACCTTCTACCCAAAGCTTACGAATTCAATGACATATCGGATAACATGTCCTCTGTAGTGGATCTCATGCTCAGGAGCTATGGTATGCCGGATGCCGTATTTGCATCCAATGATTTCGCTGCAGTGAGAGCTGTACAGGAGTTTCAAAAGAGAGGAATAGCTGTCCCAGAAGATGTCTCCGTAATGGGCTTCGATGATTCCGAGGCAACAGAGGAGATGGATATAGCATCTGTAATGGTTTTCAAGGATGAAATGGGAGCATTCGCGATGAGAAGATTGATCACCCTGATGATGGGACAAGATCTCCATCCCGCGAAGATCTCTCTTTTCACCCAACCTATCATCAGGGGTTCGATTAAAAGTCCTAAGAAAAGGAGGTGATATATGGAGAAAATTATCATTTGGCCAAGGTATTGGTGTAAAATCTCGAAGTGAATCTTTAGAGGAGGGATTTGTTGTGAGGAAATTTGTGATATTGGTAAGTTTGGCGTTGTTGGTCTTGGTAGGAAGCACATTTGCACTAACCGAGTTTCATGGAGCGGGTAACTGGGTTATTCCGCCTGCATTTCAAGGAAATCCCTGGGCTCCAAGAGCTGAATGGTCGATAGCATGGTATGTATGGGAACCCTTGATGTACTACATCCCAGCATCTCGGGAATTCATTCCCTGCTTAGCTACTTCGATGGATGTGGATAAAGATGCCAAGACTATAACTGCTCATCTACGTAAGGGAGTAGTATGGCAGGATGGAATCAAGTTCACCAGTAAGGACGTTGCCGCTACATTCTATCTGGGTTATCTTAAGCATTGGAGTGTATGGAGATATCTAAAGAGTATAGATACTCCAGACGATTATACAGTTGTCTTCCACTTCAAGATGTTGACGCCACTGGTGAAGATCATGCTCTGTGTCGATAGAATAAAGTCTTCAGAGGCGATCTATGGAAAATGGGCAGATCAAGTTCCTGCGATAATCGCACGTGGAGGAGATCCAAAACTCGAAAGCAAGATATATGCGGATCTATGTTCATATAGACCTCCTATACCGATAGGGACCGGACCGTTTAAGCTGAAAAGTGTGTCTGCAGATACGATGATCCTCGATAAGTTCCAGAATTACTGGGCAGCGGATAAGGTGAAGATCGATAGGATCAGGATTTACAGATGGACTTCCAATGAAGTAGTATGGTCATATCTCATGGCCGGAGTAATAGATGCAGCACATCCAGCAAGCCCTCGAGACGTTGCAGAAGCGGTTCTTAAGACGAATCCTCATATGAAATTGTATCTGCCATCTGATCTCGGTGAATTCGTTGTACTCTTCAATTGCACAAAGCCACCGATGTCCGATGTGAATTTCAGAAGAGCTGTAGCATATGCTATAAATGCTGATACCGTGAGGAAAGTATCCTACTACTATGCTGCAACTACTGGTGACTACACTACAGGTATAATAAAGTCTTACCGAAATGTCTGGCTTTCAAAAGATTTCTTAAAAACACTGACGAATTACACATATAATCCTAAGAAAGCAGAGGAGATCTTACTCAAGGCAGGCTATAAGCGAGGGCCGGATGGATACTGGAGAATGCCGGATGGTAAACCGATAAAGCTCGAATTCATGAATCACCAAGGATACAGCGATTGGATACTGGGCGGAGAGAATATAGT
>WFSK01000117.1 GCA_015486095.1 Thermotogae bacterium | reverse complement strand
GAGTGGGGTATGTTGAAGGTTGATTCCCTCACTCATAAGGGTAAACCGCTGTTTCCGAGGTTGGATATAGATAAAGAAGAAAGGGTGATAAAGTTGATCGAAGAGAAGAAAGAAGAGAACATCGCAACTATAGAGGATTTCAAAAGGTTAGACCTGCGAATTGCAAGAGTAGAAAAGGTGGAAAGGGTTCCGAAAGCGGATAAACTCTTCAGATTGGAGATAGATGTGGGGCCCCTTGGTAAAAGGCAGTTAGTTGCAGGGTTGGCGAAGTATTACTCGCCTGAGGAATTGATGGGTAAGAAGATCGTGATAATAGCAAATTTGAAACCTGCAAAGATATTTGGCTTGATATCGAATGGCATGCTATTAGCCTCAGAAGATGGTGAACACGTAAAGGTCTTAACTGTAGATGACCCCGAAGATAAAGTAGCGCCAGGAGCGGTGATAAGGTAAATGGAAGAGAGCAGGATAATCGATAAGGCTGTAGAAGATGAATTAAGGGAATCTTATCTCAGTTACGCGATGAGTGTGATCATAGGAAGGGCCATCCCCGATGTTAGGGATGGCATGAAACCTGTTCATCGCCGCATCCTGTATGGGATGAAGGAACTCGGTCTGACCCACACCTCCCAGCACAAGAAAAGTGCGAGGATAGTTGGAGAGATCATGGGTAAATATCATCCTCATGGAGATATGGCAGTGTACGATGCCCTCGTCAGGATGGCACAGCCATTCTCTATGAGATATCCACTTGTGGATGGTCAAGGGAATTTCGGATCGGTCGATCGTGATCCCCCTGCTGCGATGCGATATACGGAGGCAAGGATGACGAAGATCGCCGAAGAGATGCTTTACTCTATCGATAAGGATACCGTCGATTTCATCCCGAATTTCGATAACACGTTGAAAGAACCCGTTGTTTTGCCTGCAAGGCTTCCAAACCTTCTAATGAACGGTGCATCTGGTATAGCGGTCGGGATGGCGACAAACATACCACCTCACAATCTAACCGAGCTGTTGGATGCACTCATAGCCATGCTGGATAACTCTGAGATATCAGTCGATGAACTGATGAAATATGTTCATGGCCCGGATTTTCCAACCAAGGGTATCATAATAGGTACGAAGGGGATAAGGGATGCATACAGGACGGGTAAAGGTAGGATAGTCATAAGGTCCAAGGCGATAATAGAAGAACATAAGAAGAGATACAGAATAGTCATCACCGAGATCCCGTATATGGTGAATAAGGCGAGTCTAATAGAGGAGATAGCGAGTTTTGCCAAAAGCCATCAAAGCAGCCATATAACGGCGATCAGAGATGAATCCGATAAGAGAGGTTTAAGAGTTGTTGTGGAGTTGGGAAGAGAAGCGAATCCGAGGATCGTATTGAACCAGTTGTTTGCACATACTGCCTTACAAACTTCTTTTGCAATTACCCTGTTGGCGATAGACAAATACAATCGTCCGCGTCTTTACGATCTCAAAGGAGCCCTGAAAGAATACCTCGAACACAGAATCGAGGTGGAGAGGCGAAGATTGGAGTACGAACTGAACAATGCTTCGAAAAGGGCTCATATACTCGAGGGTTTGATGAAGGCAACTAAATCCATAGAAACCGTTATACGTCTCATTCGTTCTACGAAAACCGTGGCAGATGCAAAAGAGATGCTGATCAGACGATTGAAGGTTACAGAAGAGCAGGCTTCGGCTATACTGGATATGAGGCTCCAGCGACTCACCTCATTAGAACTCTCGAAGATATCGAAGGAATATTCGGAACTTAACACGACCATTAGGCGATTGCAAACGATACTGACGGATGAGAAGAGACTCAGAGATGAGGTGAAAAAGGATTTCATTTCTCTACGTAACGAGTATGGAGATGAAAGGTTGACTTTGATCACAGAAGAGGAATCTAAAAACTTTGAAATGGAAGACCTGATACAGGACGAAGATGTAGTTGTTACCATATCTCATAGAGGTTACATCTCCTCCGTTCCGCTCTCGGCATACAGAAAGCAGGGAAGGGGAGGTAGAGGTACCATAGCCATGCGAACGCGGGAAGAAGATTATCTTGAATACGTATTTGCCACGACCACGCACAGTTATCTGATGATAATATCGGATAAAGGTAAGGCGTATTTCATAAAGAATTACTCCATAGTTCAGGGTTCAAGAGGTGGCAAAGGGAAATCGCTCTTAAACTATCTGAATCTGAGTGGTGATGAGAAAGTTAAAGCCGTGTTATCTCCCGGTAAAACTCTGGGAAGTGAGTGGGATCTCGTTATTCTTACTAAAAAGGGTTATATAAAGAGAACGAACTTATTGGAATTCAACGCGAGAAAAGGTGGGATGATCGCCATAAAGATAGATGAAGACGATGAGATCATGGATGCCGAATTGATCAGCACCGAGGCACTCGATAACACCCAGGTACTCATATCGACTCGTCAGGGTATACTCATAAGGTTCCCTGTGAGTGATGTAAGACGGATGGGAAGAATGGCAAGAGGTGTTAGGGCTTTGAGATTGAGGGAAGGGGATGAAATAGCGGCCATGGATTGGGTGATCGGTGAAGCGGATATGAACATCCTGAGCATCAC
This sequence comes from Thermotogae bacterium, assembly GCA_015486095.1. Taxonomy (GTDB): domain Bacteria; phylum Thermotogota; class Thermotogae; order B3-G13; family B3-G13; genus B3-G13. The sequence goes on along the minus strand of WFSK01000117.1, from coordinate 18,808 downwards.
GGAAAACGGATACGGGAAGCTGACTCCTGTTAAACTTTACAAGGTGCAAAGACGTGGTGGTATAGGCATAAGGGCACACAAGTGTACTCAAAAGACCGGTTTGGTTATAGGAATAAAGATCGTGAGTGGGGAAGAAGAGGCCATGCTTGTTACGGAACAAGGTTATGCCATAAGGATAGTCTTGAACAAGCTCAGACCTATGGGAAGAGTGACACAGGGTGTAAAGCTGATGGGTGTCCTCGAAGGAGATAAGATAGTATCGTTTACCGTTTCGAGATAGAATGAGTATCGGAATGATTAGATTCGCAGGAATGGAATTTGCAGGGTCATAGTCAAGATGATTCTGAGCATTTTTTCTAAATGTTTTTGAATAGTACTCTCGGATAAAAACATCTCATCTCTTTTGCAATTTTATTGATATTTCTATCGTTTGCTTCAAGGGCCTTGAATAGGAGCTTTTTAAGTGTTCTTGCTCTGTTGATATGTTCAGGAGCGTTATAGTCAAAAGAGGCATGCTGTTGACAAATCGAAGGTTTTGTGCTATCATGAAATTGTGAAAAATTTAACAAATTAGGAGGCGATGAAAATGGGAAGAGTTGAAGGTAAGGTAGCTATCGTAACCGGTGGCTCGTTGGGAATTGGTCGAGCAACTTGTCTACTTCTGGCAAAAGAGGGAGCAAGAGTTGCTGTAACCGATATTCTTGACAAAGAAGGTAGAGAAGTAGTGGATGAGATTAAAAATGCTGGTGGAGTAGCAGAGTTCTGGCATCTCGATACCACAAAGGAAGAGGAGGTCAAAAGAGTTTTTGCCGATGTTGCAAAAGAATTCGGAAAGATCGATGTGCTCGTTAACAATGCAGGAATTGCTGGGGTGAACAAACCCACACATGAGATAGCTGAGGAGGAGTGGGACAAGGTTATGAACGTGAACGTTAAGGGTGTTTTCTTCTGCACTAAGCATGCGATTCCATATATGAAAAAGGCTGGCGGCGGAAGCATAATTAACTTGTCCTCTATCTACGGTCTTGTAAGCGCACCAGATATTCCACCATATCATGCATCAAAGGGTGCCGTCAGGTTAATGAGCAAGACAGATGCTCTTCTTTATGCGAAGAATAACATCAGGGTCAATTCAGTGCATCCTGGCTACATTTGGACACCATTAGTCGAAGACCTTGGACGGAGATCACCCCAAGGTGTCGAAGCGTTCAGGAAACAACTCGACGCTCTTCACCCAATTGGTCATGTTGGAGAACCGAATGACATTGCTTATGGCATTCTTTACCTTGCCTCTGACGAATCAAAATTCGTAACAGGTAGCGAGTTGGTCATAGACGGAGGCTATACAGCACGTTAGCTCTTAAGAAGGCGGCAATGCCTATCTTTTGCCTAACATCGTGTTATTGATAATTTCTGCCATCGGCTTGTATCTCGCCGATGGCAGAAAAAGGGGGGTGCTCTTCAAATGAGGAGGTTAAAGGAGAGCTGTACCTCTTTCAAATGCCTTGATATCCAGTTCTAATAGTTCTTTCTTCTTTCTCATCAGTTTGTGTTCCAGTGCCGATTTAATAGAATCCTGCGATAATATTCCAGTCTTCTTTATATATGCTCCCAACATGATTATATTTGCGACCATCAGATTCCCCAATTCGTCGGCTATCTCATTGGCGGGTACCTTTATGATTTCTAAATCTGTTCTTGGGGGTTCTCTGTCTATCATTGAAGAATTCAAAAACAACTTTCCATTCTCTACGAGAGCTGGACTGAACTTCAACATGGAAGGTATATTCATCGCTATAACCTCTGTAGGTGTTGCCACCACAGGAGAGCCTATGGGTTTGTCCGAAACTATTACCGTGCAGTTGGCGGTTCCTCCTCTCATTTCTGGACCGTATGAGGGTAACCATGTCACGTGCTTTCCTTCGAGCATCCCTGCATAGGCTATGAGTTGCCCTAATAGCATCATGCCCTGCCCTCCGAAGCCAGCGGCTATGAGTTTGTTGGTCATACGATCCCCTCCTTCGCCTCTTCTCTTGTCTTATCTTTATAGACGCCCAGGGGATAGAATTTCATCATATTCTCTTGCAGCCACTTTATCGCCTCTACAGGAGGCAGTCCCCAGTTGGTAGGGCAAGTCGATAAGACCTCTATAAGAGAGAAACCAAGTCCATTTATTTGATTCTCAAACGCCTTCTTTATAGCCTTCTTCGCCTTCATAACGTGTTGAGGCGTATCGACTGCTACCCTCTCTATATACGTTGGCCCCTCCAACTGAGAGAGCATCTCACAGATGCGTATGGGATAGCCAGCTGCCTTCGGATCTCTACCGTGAATCGTCGTCGTGGTTCTCTGCCCTATGAGTGTTGTTGGAGCCATCTGACCGCCAGTCATTCCATAAACGGCATTGTTTATAAATATCACTGTGATATTCTCTCCCCTATTTGCGGCATGGACTATTTCGGTAGTACCTATGGCCGCGAGGTCTCCATCTCCTTGATAGGTGAATATTATCCTATCGGGTCTCGCTCTTTTCATTCCTGTAGCAACTGCTGGAGCTCTTCCATGCGAGGCTACTGTTCCATCGATCTCGAAAAAGGTATAAGCAAAGACGGAACATCCGACGGGAGCAACTATAACAGTCTTCTCTCGAATTCCCAATTCGTCTATTACTTCTGCAATGAGTCTGTGGACTATACCGTGATGACATCCTGGACAGTAAGTAAAATCGATCTTCGAGAGGGAGTCTGGCCTTTTCATTACAACCTTTGCGTTCATCTGTTCTCACTTCCTTTGACCAACGATTCTATCTGATCGAGTATCTCTTCCGGCGTTGGAACAACACCACCCATTCTTCCGTAGAAGGGTGTTTTTGCGTTATCTTTAACCGCGAGTTTTACATCTTCTAACATCTGTCCTCCGCTCATCTCCACAGTAAAGACTGTATCTACCCCTTTTGACAATTCTTCAAGGCGCTTATATGGGAAAGGCCAAAGTGTGATCGGTCTGAATAAACCGACTTTTATACCCCTTTCCCTTGCCATTTCCATAACCGTCTTCATGATCCTTCCAACCGTTCCATAGGCGGCTACCAATATATCTGCTCCTTCTATATTTTCTTCTTCCCATCTCTGTTCGTTAGCGATTATTCTCTTCCTCGTAGCCTCATATCTCAGATTCATCTCTTCCAATTTATATGGGTCTAAGTCGAAAGAAGTGATCTTGTTTGGTTTCCTTCCCTTTGCACCGGTTAAAGCCCATGGTTTTTCTGGAAGCGTATCGAGCGATCTCATCTCGGGAAATTCTACGGGTTCCATCATCTGACCTATCATCCCATCTGCCAATACCTCGACAGGCGTCCTGTACTCATCCGCCAGGTCGAAAGCCAACATCACCAATTCTATTGCCTCCTGGATAGTGGATGGACCTAATACTATTAATCTGTAATCACCGTGTCCACCACCTTTGGTAGCCTGGAGATAATCTCCCTGAGCAGGCTGTATATCACCGAGTCCAGGTCCACCTCTTACAACATTTATGAAGACTGCTGGCAACTCTGCACCAGCCATGTATGAAATGCCCTCTTGCATCAAACTGAAACCGGGAGAGGATGTGGAGGTCATGACTCTTACTCCCATACAGGAGGCACCGTAGAGCATGTTCACAACCGATACCTCACTCTCCGCTTGCAAAAATACACCTCCGACTTCAGGTAATCTCCTCGACATGTATTCTGTTAATTCACTCTGAGGTGTTATCGGATAGCCAAAATAATATCGACAACCTGCTCTTATTGCAGCTTCTCCAAGGGCTTCATTCCCTTTGACCAATACCTTTTCAGCCATATTCTGCCTCCTCTCTCATTTGTTAGCCGCTACCTTCTCATACCGATATACTGTAATAGCAGTATCAGGGCACATCATGTAGCAAAATCCACATGCTATACAATTCCCTTCTGGATCGTAGAATTCGGCGGGATGATATCCTTTACTGTTAAAGGATTTGCTGAATCTTATCACTTTTTTGGGACAGGCATTCATACACAATCCACAACCTTTACACCTCTCTTCATCTATTTCAATGTATCCAAGTGCCATATCGAACCTCCTTTCTCAATAGGTGACGTTGAATCTCTTTATGCGAAAGATCGGATATTTTAAAGTTATTCCTTTCAAATCCACTCCCTCTGCGATCGAGTTGAAGGCTACCGGAATAGAAAGAACCTTTGAGACCTCTACAAGTAGTTCTTCTCCCTCTTTTACTATCTCACCTGTAGTTTCATCCATCAGATTCGTGTTGTTCACCAGAGAATTTATCTTCACTCCTCTCGCCTTTCTCGTTAATCTATCATATAAGCTCACGATATCTTCTATCTTTCTCGTGAAGGGCCTGCGTCCGTTTATAACGAACAATACTTCATAAGCCTCCTTCTTAAGGTACTCCGAGAGATACCCCAAAACGGCAACTCCATCTTCTTCACCACCGATGTCGAGGACAAGATCGATATTGTGATCGGATATGCTACCCATAACTACTGGAGTTATTATAGGAACATCTGCATTCCTATATTCCCGAGGAGGTAGTATGACCTTGATCCCTAGTTTTTCCAGATAGTCCACATATTCGCGAGAACGGAAATATAGATTGACTACATCCAGGTCTGCTATTGCGACTTCCTTCCCGAGTGCCTTTCTCATCAAGGCAAAGTTGATGGCTAATTCGGTCTTTCCACTACCGAAGTCTCCGATAAAAGCGAAAAGTCTCTTGTTGTTGTTAACGATCCTGAGATCGAACCTATCTTCATTCATAAACCTTAGCCTTCTCTTCGCCTCTCAACACCCTCAACGCACCCAAAGCAAGTGCTCTCATCTCATCACCACCCGGGATCACTTCCACGGGTGCGAGAAATTCCACTCTTTCTCTTATCGATGATACTACCCATTCGCTATATGCCAGTCCACCTGTGAGTACGATTGCATCTACATCGCCTTTGAATATCGTTGCCATCTTGCATATCCATTTCGACACCTGATAGGTAAGCGCTTCAAAGATCAATTTGGCATGCCTGTCTCCTGCTTCTATCATCTTCAACACCTTACGCGCATCGTTGGTCCCCAAATGAGCTACAAGACCACCTTTTCCTTTGATCTTCTTCTTCATTTCCTCGTATGTGTATTTACCAGAATAACATAATCTCAAAAGCTGTGTTACAGGCACTGTTCCACATCTTTCGGGTGTAAATGGCCCGTCACCATTCAGTGCGTTGTTTATATCGACTATTTTACCCTTCATGTGTGCTCCTATAGAGATGCCTCCTCCCATGTGGGCTATAACGAAATTGCAATCTTCGTATCTTTTACCCAATTTTTCTGCCACATCTCTTCCGACTGCCTTTTGATTGAGTGCATGGAATATGGATTTACGTTCGAACATAGGATGTCCTGAAAGGCGTGCAAAGTCTACCATCTCATCTACCACGACTGGGTCCACGATGAAAGCAGGACCATCGTTTTCTCTCGCTATCTCATCTGCCAGGATCGCTCCAAGATTCGACGCATGTTCACCGTATCTTGCATTTTTCACATCTTCCTTCATCCTTTCATTCACTATATACGTTCCACTCTCCAATGGATGTAACAAACCTCCTCTTCCCACAACACAATCGAAATCCCTGGGAGACAATTTATTTTCCTTCAAAAAATCGATGATCACCTTCTTACGGAATGTGAACTGAGAGTATACGGTGGAATACTTTGATAACTCCTCAGAGGAGTGATGGAGAGTAATAGATATCCTCTTTTTTTCGTCTTCAAAGACGGCAAGCTTGGTGGAAACCGAGCCAGGATTTATGACCAGGATTCTCTTCACTTTGGATTTGACCTCCTCTCGGCGTAAAGGGAGGATAACGCGATGGAATATAGTTTCATATCTTCTGTATCTGCACGGGAGGTAAGAACTATAGGAGCAGCAGCACCAGCAATGGTGGATGCAACTTTTGCGCTTGCCAGAAATACCAATGCTTTGTAGAAAACGTTACCGACATCGATGTTAGGCATTATGAGAATATCTGCTCTCCCGGCTACGGGGCTGATGATATGTTTATGTTCAGCAGCTTCGATAGAGACAGCGTTATCTACAGCAAATGGTCCATCCACTATCGTATTCTTTATCTGTCCTCTATCACACATCTTCGCAAGTATCGCAGCCTCTATGGTTGCAGGCATATCGGGATTCACTACCTCTACAGCACTGATTATGCCGGTAAGTGGTTTTTCCCATCCGATACTCTTTGCTACCTCAACACAGTTGTTTATCATATCCACCTTCTGTTGAAGCGTTGGAGCTATGATCATGCCTGCATCTGCCATCATTATCAACCTGCGGTAGGTGGGTATCTCGAATATACTGACCAGATTCAGTGTTCTACCAGTGCGAAGTCCTATCTCCTTATCCAACACGGTTTTCAATAGCACTGCCGTCTTTACATACCCCTTCATCAACATATCACATTTACCATCTCTTACAGAGCGCACCGCTTCATATGCAGCCTTCTGAGGCGACGATACATCTACTACTTCATAATTTTGAAGAGAAATGCCTGTTTTTCCTGCGACTTCTTGTAATTTCTCCCTCTTGCCGAAGAGCACAGCTTCTATCATACCTTCTACCCTTGCCTTCTCGACCGCTTTCAACACGGGCGGGTCCTCTGCCATAACCACTGCTACCCTTCTACGAGGAATATCCTTGGCGCTTTGCAATAAGGTATCGAATGAATCTACTCTCATAACTCTCACCTCATTCATAAACTTTTGCTTTCTCCTCTCCATTGAGCACTCGTAAAACCCCTAATGCTAAGGCTTCCATCTCCATCTCACCAGGAAAGATCAAGACAAGTGCTAGGTTGGAAACATACTCTCTTATTGAGTTTACGATGTACGTTTCATACGCCATACCTCCAGTTATGGCTATAGCATCTATCTTACCTTTTAAGACAGCTGCCATGGCATATATCTCCTTGGATATCTGATATACCATAGCCTTCAACACCAATTTCGCCTTTTCATCGCCTTTTTCAACGCGTCTTATAGCTACCCTTAAGTCATTGGTCCCTAAATAAGCAGACATACCACCATTTCCGACCAAACAAGAATAGAGTTCCTCATAGGTATACTTTCCACTGTAGGCTGCCTTGACCAGAGCACCAACAGGGACTTCTCCAGTTCTTTCAGGAGAAAATGGGCCTTCATCGTTTGCATTGTTTGCATCTATCATCCTACCTTTCCTATGTGCGGTGATGGAAATACCACCCCCGAGATGGGCGATTATGAGATTCAACCCTTCATATGGCTTGCCCAGCTCTTCCGCACATCTCCTCGCTATCGCTTTAATGTTCAAGGCATGAGTTAAACTGCGGCGTTGTAGATCTGGCATACCACATATCCGAGCGACGTCATCGAATTCATCCACACTCACAGGGTCAACTATATAGGCAGGTATATCATGCTGTTTGGATAGATCGTACGCTATTATGGCAGCCAAGTTAGAGGCATGTTGAACAGGGGTTTCATACTTGAGATAATCTACCATTTTTTTGTTTATCACATAGGTACCACTCGGTAAGGGCCTCAGGATCCCTCCTCTTGCAGCTATGGCATCGAATTCATCTACAGTATAACCTTTACTTTTTATGACGTTCAATATTGCGCTTTCACGAAATCTTCGTTGCTGTAAGAGTGATGAAAAACTCGAGAGTTCTTCCCTGCTGTGAGTAAGCTTGTCATCGACTACTTGCTTTTTATCCTCAAATATGGATACCTTTGTAGAGGTAGAACCCGGGTTTATAACCAATATCCTGTATCCCATATTCCTACCTCATATATTTCTTAATGAGGTTCGATAGACGTTTTATACCTTCTTCTATCTTCTCTTCCGAAGGGAGACAGAAGGAAAGCCTCATAGTGTTCTTTCCAGAACCATCGGCATAGAAAGAAAAACCTGGGATATACGCTATCTTGTATTCGTTCACCGCTTCATCGAAGAACTGCATTGTATCCATGTAATTGGGAAGTCTCATCCACAGGAATAATCCACCTTTAGGATGTGTCCAAGATATCGAATCGTCTTTTGGCATATATTTCTCGAGCGCATTCAGCATCGTCTTCAATTTCTTAGAATATTTATCCCTTGTAACCTTTATATCTTCCATTATCTCGTTTGTCTCAAGATATCTCGCGGCTATCCTCTGTGTTATGGTTGGAGTGCATAGATCAGCACCCTGTTTCGCGAGCACGATTTTTCTTATAACTTCCTTCTTGCCAACGATCGTACCCAATCTCAAACCGGGTGAGAGTATCTTAGAAAATGTGTTCAATAACACTGTCCTTTCACCACTATCCAACTTAAAGATAGGTGGAATAGGTTCACCTTCATAACGCAGCAGTCCATACGGATCATCCTCAATTATGAGAAAATCATAGCGCTGAGCGAATTCTATAACCTTTTTTCTCTTCTCCAAACTCATGGTCACACCAGCTGGGTTATGAAAGTTCGGGATCGTATAGAGGAACTTCACACGTTTCAATTCGCCACTTTCTTCCAGTTCCTTCAACTCATTTTCGAGACAATCTATGTCAATTCCATCATCCTTTAACGGAATTGTGATATAGTGCGGGCCATTGATGTTGAATGCACTGAGGGCACCCAAATAGGTTGGTCCTTCTACCAATATGATATCTCCTTCATCTATGAAGATACGTCCGATCAGATCCAACGCCTGCTGAGAACCTGTGGTTACGAGCACGGAATCCACATCGAGTCCCTGTATATCATCCTTTTCCGCTATAAAGCGAATAAGATTCTCACGAAATAACCGATCTCCTTCGGTAACTCCATATTGCAACGCTGTGGCATATTCTCTTTCTATCACATCGTAGGCTATACGTTTCAAGGTGTTTATTGGAAATGTTTCTGGATCTGGCACTCCTCCTCCAAAAGATATGATATCTTTGAATTGTGTCATTCTCAACAATTCACGAATGAGGGATGCCTTTATCTTCTTCGTTCTCGATGCATACTTAGGTTCAAATTCATTCATAGTCTTTCACCTCCATACATATATTAGCAAATTCTATGCCAAAAATGATATAAATTGCCACTGAAGCACAGAAAAAAATAACAACGAGAAATGAGAGAATAGTTCGAAGTTTTTTGAGTTTAAGTCCATACTTACCCAATGTTTTCTTCGTATCTCTGCGCCTTTGTGGCTAATTTTGTCTTATGCAAGATATGGCTTTTTGCAAAAATTTGCATGCAAATTATTGCAATATCTTTCTTATCGCAGGAAAAAGATCATAATTCATCCCAAGCTCCAAACATTCAGCCATCCTATCGAAATCGAGTATATCTATATCAGTTGGTATCTCGATGACGTGATCTGCTTTCTTCAATTCCTTATCGGTTATGTGCTTGGCAGCTATCGTTCCTGCGCGCCATAATACTTCAAAGCCATTCGAAAAATCCTTCAATTCTTCTTTGTTTCTTAAATCTATAGCTATTACCTTTTCTGCCCCAAGCTTCCTCGCCAACGATACTGGAACATTACATACCGTTCCTCCATCTACTAAAAGCATACCATCCATTTCTACAGGTTTGAATATACCTGGTATGGACATACTTGCCCTCATTGCTTTATAGAGTCTTCCCTTCGTTAAATATACTTCTTTCCCACTTATCAGATCCACTGCATTTACTCCAAAACGTATCTCACAATCTTCGAAGTCCTTGTTCTTAGTTAACACCTTAAGGAGTTCCAATATCTTTTCACCATCATCTAGATATTCTCTATCCGTAAGAAGGTTTATAGAACGATAAAATTTCAGATATGAATTTAACCGTTTCCTAATACCCTTTTCGTTAGAGATCAACAAAGAGATATCCTTCAAATACTTGTCCGCTTCGAATAAATACAAGAAATTTATCATATCTTCTATTTCCATCCCGCTGGCATATATACCACCTATGATCGCTCCTATAGATGTTCCTGTTATTACATCGATCTTGATATGATACCTCTTGACCAAGGAATACAATATACCGAGTTCTATACCTCCCCTTGCTCCTCCTCCAGATAGAGCAATACCTAGCTTCATGATCCTCTCTTTTTTCTTTCGATCACAATGGTTCCGATGTCCTTTATCTCATCGAATAGACTGAGTCCCTCGATCATGATGATACTCTTTAGAGAAAGATCTACCCTATATATGTAATCTTTAAAACCCCTTAAGGTTATCTTTACATCTAAAGGGAATTCGCATACTTTTCCTAAATCTTCTGCAGGGATGGGTTTCGCTAAGAAATTGAAATATTCTTTCGAACTCTTGTTTAGAATGTAAGGATTGGACCACGATGAATTGATCATCTCCATCTTCTTACCGTTCATCAAAAGGGTAACCTCTGCCCCTATAGCTGGAAAGTAATCCTCATCGAATACTCTTCCCATAAGGACTGGAAAGATAAAATAAGATTTATTCTGCTCTATACCTTCCAAGAGGATCTCTGTTGAATCACTCTTCCTCCTGGATTTAACTATATCTATCGCTTCGAGTATCAACTTCAAGATATCGGCTCTTTCCTGAAAAGAGTAGAACAAATCCTTTATAGTATGAATCTGCCCACGAGAGCTTACCATATATCTCGGTCTTACTCTATTAAGCACATAGGCTATCACATCATATTCTCCCTTTTCTCCGAGTTTTTCTTTTCTTTGCCTTAAAACGAATTTGACTAATTTGGATACATAATCTTCCATGTAGTTTTTTATGATCATTTAGAATCACCTCTACAAAGATCATCTTCTCAATAATCCAAGATAATCTCTCACACCAAGACAGATAGGTTCTATCAATTCTTCTAAAAATCTCTCATCGTTTAACCTCTTAGCAATTTTGGGATTGGATATGAAGTCCGTTTCCACTAGGACTGCCGGCATATTCGTATAGGCCAAGACAGCTAATTCTGCCTTCTTCACTCCTCTCGGTCTTAGATCTGTATCATCTTTTACATGATTTTCAATGCACTCCGCCAACTTCTTGCTCTGGATCGTCGTTATTTGTTTATCGAATACGGCAACTACTGTGTGAAATGCATCTTTAACCTTACTATTGTCTGGTTCCATATTTTCCCTCCGAGCCAACCTTCGTGCGTAACTGTCTGTGGAGAAATCGAAATACCAAACTTCGTTTCCCTCAACGCTTGGGTCACGAGAATAGTTCATGTGGATACTTATGAAGATCACTGCCTTTGCCTTGTTGGCCATTTCAGCTCGCTTTATCAATGGGACATACACATCTTTCTCCCTTGTCATCAAGACCTTTACATTTTTAAAACGTTCCAATTTTGCTTTCAAAAGCTTAGCCATCTTTAGTGTAGCATCTTTCTCCTTCATTCCAAACGCTCCAATTGCTCCAGGGTCTTTACCCCCATGTCCGGGATCCAAGGCTATCACGATCTTTTTTTCTGGTCGTATTTCGATCCTCGCATACTTCTTTTCAACATATATGTTAGGAATCACTTTTACAACATCTATTATCAGATCCTTATTATCCAAATCATAAGATGTTTTATAGGTTACATTGTCAAAGGTATATAAGACGAATCTAACGCTTCCATCTTTACGTTGTAAAGCCTTTATTCGTTCTACAGGTCCGGACTTCAGCTCTTGTTCATATCTTGGAGGAGAAAGCAGCGTGTCTTTGATGTCCATTACCACTCTATTAGGTGCTTTGAGAAAAAAGGTTTTATATTCAGCAGATCTGGTAAGTGCTATTACCAATCTAAAGTGAAAAAGACTCGATAAAACATCGATGTTTGATATATAACTTTTTTCTCTTACTATAACGAGTTTTTTCGATTTTACGTATTTTACTTCAAATCCTATCAAGTCTGCAACATCTCTAACAGGAAGAAATATACGTCCTTTCTTCATAAATGCCCTGTGCTCGATATCTCGTTCATGTCCATTTATCCAGGCTCTGGTTGATGGCACGAGAAATTTAAAGAGAATGTTGCTATACCTCATAGTTAAGATCTTCGTATTTCTATCCCAGTACAAGACCATGTTAAATGCATTGGATAGTGTGGCTGCCTTGACATACAGCGTATTTTTGATAAGGACAAGATCGTCCTGCGATACTTTGCTGTTGCCAAGCTGAAGAGAGAGGTCTCGTCCCCATATCTGAACTATTGATATAACGATGAATACAAGGATAAGAGAGTACCACCTAAATTTCATACCGACTTCTTCGATAACTCCTCTTCACTTATTACCTCTATACCTTTTTCTTCTAATAGTCGTGTAGTTATACCTTTTCCTCTCATACGCTTCCCTCTAAAAGTACCATCGTATATTTCATTGACCCCACAAGATGGACTCCTTTCTTTAAGTATCGCCTTCTTTATATTTAACATTCTCGCTATATTCAGGACTTCTTCTGCTCCTCTGATGAAATGTTCTGTCCAATCCTCCCCTTTTTCATTTATTACTCTTCCGTCGCTTCTTATCTCAGACTTGAACCTTGGCGTAGGTAATCCCCCCAACTGTTCCGGACATACGGGAATGAAATCAAAACGAGTCTTTAATTCTATCACTTCTTTATTGGGCTTACTCTTCCCATCGTATCTACATCTTATGCCCAACAGGCAAGCGCTTACCAAGCATTTTTCCTTCATAATCCAACCCCATTTATCTTCTATCATTTAATATAGTCCCATCAGTGCCACAGCAACACCCAATATGTTAACGATACAAAATCTGATGACGATTTTACTTTCTGTCCATCCCAAGAGCTCATAATGATGATGTAAGGGAGCCATCTTAAAAACTCTTTTCCTACGTATCTTATATGACAATACTTGTATTATAACGCTCATCGTTTCCATAACGAATATTATACCTATCAAAATGAGAAACAGCTCCAAACTGTATAGTATACCTATGGTGGCGAATAAACCTCCGAGGGCTATTGAACCACTGTCACCCATAAAGACACTCGCAGGTTTCCAATTGTACCACAGAAACGAAAGAAGTATACCTTCTATGAATATGACGAAAGAGAGAGGAAATCCTGTGATATCCCTGTGATTTAAAAGGGGTAAAAGCAAAAAGCTTCCAATGGAGATAATAGAGGTAGATGCTGCAAGTCCATCGATTCCATCGGTAAGATTTACAGCATTAGCAGATGATACAAATACCAATAGGGCAAAAGGATAGTACCAATCACCTAAGTAGATACGAGAATGTAAAAATGGAACAAGAAGCCATCTGTTTCCTACCTTTAAGATGTCAGATAAGAGCAAAACAACGGCACCCATTAACAATTGTAATAAAAGCTTCTGATATGCCCTTAGTCCATCGGCGTTTCTGGTTTTAACGCTTTTCATATCATCCAGAAGACCGGATACTCCGAAAAGTATGAGAGCTAAGCACATTATATTCCCTCTGCTAGAGAAATCATCGGTAACAACACAATATATGAAATAGAATACTAAAGGTACGACGAGAAAAAGTATACCTCCTGCAGTTGGTGTCCCTTCTTTGTACATATGCATATCTGGTCCGTAATTTCTTATGTATTGTCCTATACCCTTTCGCTTCAGCCATTTTATGAACCATGAGTAAATCAATACGCCTACGAATATCTCAAGGAAAAATAGGGACAAAAGTATAGTTGTATTCATAGGTAATCCAGAACCCTTTCCAATTCTATCTTTCTTGAAGCCTTTATCAGCGTGATATCCCCTTGTCTTAATATCTCTCGGAGCCTTTTCGCTAACTCCTCAATTCCATGTATCCTAAAAACCTTCTTGCGACCGTTTATCCCTCTTTCAATATGACGTGTAAGTGGTGAATCGAATAGTAAGATCCCATCGATTCCATCGATATGTGAGATGAACTCTCCGAGAGATTCATGCTCTTCATTCGCGATCACTCCTAACTCCAACATATCTCCTAAAACGAGATATCTTTTGTTTGCGGATATATTTACCAAGCTCCTTATCGCAGCTTTCACGGAAACGGGATTGGCATTGTAACAATCTAAAATGATCCTGCTATCCCCTATTTCTCTTACATCCCATCTGAGCATTACTCCTGTAAATCTTTCTAATGCGAATTTAACCGATTCCCAGGGAATATCGAAGTATGAAGCAACTGAAAGCGCAGCTGCACAATTACTTGCATTATATCTGCCTCCTATTCTCATCTTTAATTTCCTCCACTTATCCTGGTAAAAGACCTCCATTACAATGAAATCAAGACCAGAATCGATGAGATGGGTAGGGACAGAAATACGTTTGTCAGAGGATATCCCAAAATAGATATATTTCACATCATCTCTTGACTTCCTTAGATTTGATAGCCTCGTATCATCAGCATTTAGAAAAGCAACACCTTTTCTATTCAAATTCTCTACAATAGAGATCTTTTCCTTCATCAGATTTTCTAAATTCTCAAATGTCCCTATATGCGCCAATCCGATATTCGTTATAACGGTAAGATCATAAGGTACTATATGGGCTAAATATCGTATATCTCCCGGATATTGGACGCCAAATTCGAAGACGCAAAACTGTGTTTCATCATCGATCTCATTCAATATCGTGTACGGTAATCCATATTCTGTATTGTAACTTCTGGACGTCTTTGCGATCTTAAATTTAGTGGATAAGATGGCAGCGATCATCTCCTTAGTAGTTGTCTTTCCATTCGAACCTGTTATCGTTAAGATATGCTCTATATTCTTTTTGTATACATTTACATGATGCCTTGCAAGCGTCCCAAGGGCTTTCAGTGTATCCTTAACCCGGATCTGAGATATGGGAACACTTACATCTATCCATCTGTTGACAACGGCACAAACCGCACCATGAATGTAAGCATCTTCCACGAATTCATGTCCATCAACATGCTTTCCAGGTAAGGCAAAGAACAAACTATTCCTTCGGCTATCCTTTGAATTTATCGTTACAGCAGAGACAATTATATCACTTTTACCTCTTGTCTCTCCCTCCAGAATCTTTGCTATCTCACCTACTGAATATCTCATATCACCTATTCATCCTTATTCGAATTCTCAATTGATTATACTGCAAATCGAATTATAAAACCAAGTAGAATTACTTGACCCAAAAGGATTATGATATTATGATGATGTTCTACTACGTTGTGTTCAAAAGAATGAAAGATAGAACAATGTTTTAGAATGGCATCTTTAAGTTGTTCAAATGGATCAATGCCTTGAGGAAAAAAAGAGAAAGGGTGATACAGTTGGGAGAAAAAACGTCAGAAAATAGGTCTAATTATCGATGGATAATGGCACTTGTTACTGGGTTCCTTGTAACCACGAGTTTCATTTCTCTAACGTCCTTTGGGGTGGCGATGCCTTTCATAGCAAGGTCAATTGGCGTGAACCCAATTCTTGTTAACACGTTTGGGGTGGATAGCTTTTCAATTGCCCTTTTCGTTGCCTTTTTCTTAGGAAGCGGAGGGGTTTTCGATACCAGAATAAAATTGGGGGTTCTCATAGCTCAGGTAGCTTTGATTGTGCCACAGTTCGTGATCCCGAGTGTGTCCACACTTTGGCTTCTAACAATTTTGCGGTTCTGTCAAGGACTCGTTATCATGATTTTAGCTCTATTTTCGCTGCAGCTTTCTGGATGGTTTAACCCATCTGAAAGAGCAATATCTCTCTCTTTTACGATGGGAGGTATACCTTTGGGAGGAGCTATTGGTGGAATATTATCAAGCCGTTTGTTAGCCCTTGGATGGCAAGAAATGTACTATCTAAGTGCACTGATCATGATTATAGGTGCTGTTACGTATTTCATCTTTGCGCGAAATGCTAAGAAATTTGAAGAGGAAATATTAGCATCCAAGCAAAAAACACGTGTTAATGTATGGAGTCATAAGATGACATGGATAATGGGTTTTTTACCCACCCCTGTTGCTTGGTCTTTATTCAGCATGGGGGGATTTCTTCCGAGTTTCGGTTATCACCTCGGCTATAAAACTCTTCAAGTTGGGAATCTTATGTTTCTTTGGGGTATTTTAGGGGGCGCTTCATGCTTTATCGGGGCATTGATCGGAGACAAGATGGTAAAGGGAAGAGAGAAGAACGACGATATACTTCATGCACGTCTTAACATTATGATGATAGCAGATGTTCTCGTTGCTGTTGGTGCTTTGATGATCATTTTTTTAGGCCCGATGTCCTTCATTTGGCTTGTGATCGGAGCTGTAATTAATGCCTTTTCACAAATTTTAGCCCCGAATTATTGGGCCTCTTTATCAAATGTTTTTCCAACAGCTCTAATGGGAGCAGGTGCTTTTGCTTTAGGGCTTTTGTCTAACATTCCGAGTGCAATTGGTCCATTAACTTCATCTTTTCTGATAGATAGAATTGGTTGGAATGGGTTCTTTGCGATCATGGTGGTTTTAGCAGGAGTTGGAGTCTTTTTGAATATATCAGCACGGCAGCATATGCTAAGTTACAGGTCTGATGGCAAAGATATATGAAAGAATCCTTTGTCACGATTACATCTCTTAGTGAGGTATATTTTTTCTTCTTGAGGCTCTGATATCCTAGCGATCTTCGACATCTCCTGTTGAGCCTTATCTTCAAAATGCATGAGTCCGAGCTCCGATTTTCGATCACTTGACAAACTAAAAAGATAATGATATTATAAAAAATAGTGTTCTATTATGTTCTATTATGTTCAGAAGAGGTTGAAAGATGAGACAGTTGTTTTTAGGAGTTGATGCCGGGGGAACAAAGACCACGGCGGTCATAGCTACCTCTGATGGAGAGGTTCTTACATACGGGGTAGGTGGACCTGCTAACATATTGGAGGATGGAGAAGACAAGGTTAGAAGGTCTTTAAAGAAAGCCGTAAGTGATGTTCTAAAGGCATATGATGAGGTGAATTTCAGTGTATTCGGTTTGCCAGTTATCGGTGAAGTTAAAGGTATAGAAGATACGTTATCGAATATCATAGAGGAGGAATTAAATATCAAGCCAGATCTATTGGTAAACGATGTCGTTGTGGGTTGGGCAGGAGGAACTGGTTGCAACGATGGTATCCACGTGGTTGCAGGTACAGGAACGATAGCGTACGGAAGGAAAGGAGAAACCTCCGTAAGAATTGGGGGATGGGGAAGTCTTGCCGATGATGAAGGTAGTGCTTATTACATAGGTATTGAAACTATGAGAGAATGCTTTCAACAATCGGATGGAAGAAAGCCTCGAACGCAACTCATAGAACTCGTATTCGATTCTCTCGAACTTAGCGATATCTTCGATTTGTGCATGTGGGTAAATACTTTAGAGGAAAATGAGAGAAGAAACAAAATAGCTGGTATAGCTCCTATAACACTGAAGGCGGCTTTGAGGGGAGATAGGTCTGCCTCTGAAATCCTGGGGAAAAGTGGAGCTGAAATAGCAAGGCTGGCGATCACCGGAGTAAAAAGACTTCATTTAGATGATCCGTTGATAACTTACAGTGGAGGTGTATTACTCAACAATGAGATCGTTAGAGCGTCCTTTGAAAAAGAAATCGAGAAAGTTATCTCATCTGCAAGAATCAGAAAACCTCTTTTGTCTCCTGCGTTAGGTGCCATATTACTCTGTTTTGAGCAAAAAGGCATTCCCATAGATGATGTCCTTATAAACACCTTGAAGAAGGTAGATAAGTATGATATCTGAGGTTCGAAGGAAGCAGATCCTTGAGATCTTGAGAAAAGAAGGAAATGTAGTTACCAAAGAATTAAGCGAACGGTTTAAGGTAACACCGATGACCATAAGGAGGGATCTAAAGTATCTCGAAGAAGCGGGTTATGCCAAACGAACCTATAAAGGTGCAGTTTTGGAAGAATTGGGGACAGAGCTCTCATTTATGGAGAAAGTATTGAAGAATAAGAAAGAGAAAGAAAAGATAGCAAAAAGAGCAATTGAACATATATATGATGGTGATTTTATAGCTCTTTCAGGAGGAAGTACAACGTTTCAATTGACATTACAATTGATCGAATCGGACATAAAGAATATTACCATCCTTACGAATTCTATAAATATAGCAGCAAAACTCATAGAAAGAAAAGGATTTCATGTGATAGTTGCGGGAGGGCCTGTAAGGGAAAAATCTTACGAATGTGTTGGGGAATCTGTTATAGAAACTGTAAATCAATACAACATAGGAAAGTTCTTCGTAGGAGTTAATGGTATTTCTGTAAATAGAGGCATCTCCATGTCCAATATCGATGAAGCCTTGGTAGCACGAGCGATGATCAAGAGGTCTTTGACAACAATAGTCGTTGCCGATCATACCAAGATAGGGCATGTAAGAATGGGGCATACATGCGATATATCCGAGATAGATCTGTTGATAATGGATAAAGATGTACCGGAGGACTTTAGGAAAGAGATCGAAACACTTGGCATAAAGGTCGAGTTAGTATGAGAAAGGAGGAGTTCGGATATGGAAAATGGATACTATACTCGGAGGGAAATAAACGCGCAACCTGAGGCGTTTGGTAAAGTCTTGGAGCATGAGGAGGAGATAAGGGGGATATTATCTTTCGATAGAGTAGAAAATGTTGTCTTCGTAGGATGTGGATCATCCCACTATCTTTCGATATCGGCTGCCTATCATCTCAGAAGAGGATCGGATGTTTCTTCTTACGCCTTCACGGGTTTCGGAATATTTAAATATCCTGATACACGCCTAGAAGAGGGGAAAGAGTATACGGTTATCGGTATAT
>WFSK01000116.1 GCA_015486095.1 Thermotogae bacterium | reverse complement strand
ATCCATGACACTCTGAACATCTCCCGTTTGATAGTTGGTCCGGTGGTCTTTTACCATGTTATATGGATGAAAGACGTAAGAGCGGATCTGACTTCCCCAACCTATCTCTTTCAATTCTCCCTGTATCTTCAACAACTCCTTCTGCTTCTTTTCCATCTCGAGGGCATAGAGTCTAGATTTTAGAACCTGCATAGCGAGATATTTGTTTTGGTGTTGCGATCGTTCATTCTGACAAGTAACGACTATGCCCGTTGGTAGATGGGTTATACGAACGGCGGAATCCGTCCTGTTAACGTATTGTCCTCCATGGCCCGATGCACGAAATGTCTCTATCTTTAGATCTTCATCCTTTATATCCATATCTATATTTTCATCCACCTCGGGCATCACGTTCACAGAAGCGAAGGAAGTATGACGGCGTTTTGAAGCATCGAAAGGAGATATTCGTACCAATCTATGTACACCCTTCTCTCCCTTTAGATAACCGTAGGCATATTCTCCCGTTATCTTAACCGTTACACTGCTTATACCGGCTTCATCTCCAGGTTGATAATCTATGGTTTCCACGGAATAGCCATTCTTCTCTGCCCATCTTAGATACATCCTGTAGAGCATATCTGCCCAATCATGCGATTCGGTCCCGCCGGCTCCCGGATGTATGGAGAGATAGGCATTCGCGTCATCGTATTCATCGTTCAAGTACGTCTCGATCTCGAACTTCTCCAGCAATGGTCCAACCTTTCCCAACACCTCTTCGAGATCCTCTTCCGAGGCATCTCCTTCTTCAATGAGCTCTGTTATGACATCTATTTCCTCAAAGGCATCTTTTACCGATTCGTATATCCTTATTCTGTGCTTTCTCATGTCCAATTCCTTCGCATATTTCTTCGCTTCTTCTCTATTTGCCCAGAAGTCTTCGCTACCCATCTTTTCCTCGAGTTCTCCTATCCGAGTACGTTCTTCATCCCAGTTGTATACCTTGCACAGGTCTTCGTATCTCTTCTTCAATTCCGTTACTTTGGATGCAACCTCAAAACTTATCATCGCATTACCTCTTTACTCTTATTCTTCCCGGATGCTTCTTGGAGACCTTCTCGATGCGTCTTCTCTGCTTCCTGCTTAAAGAACTGTACTCGTCATGGATGTACTGTGCGGAATTCATCTCTTTCGTTGCCTTCTCCTTAACCTTTTCTTCATCTACGACCTTTACACGGAAGAGGAAAGTGGCTATGGTATCGTATATGCTATCTATCATATCTTCGAATAACTCGAACGATTCCTTTTTGAATTCCAACACTGGATTTCGATTTCCATAGGCGCGAAGGTTCACATATCCTTTAAGTGCCTCTACGGATTCCAGATGTCTTCGCCATGATTCGTCTATTACTCTCAGAATTATATATTTCTGTATATTTTCATATTCATCTCCTATTTCCTGCTTTTTAGCCTCGTACAATTGAGTGGCCAATACGCCCAATTCTTCTTTCAAGTCTTGAATCGTTGAAGCCTTTAGGTCTTTAGCCTCTATGGTGAAGGGGATAATGGGTTTTAATGAATCCAAGAGATCGGCCAGGGGCCATTCGTCGCGATGCATGCCGTTAGTTATAAAAGCCTCTACCCTTCTCTCTATTACATCCATGAGGATATCCTGGATGTGGGAATCAACATTATCGTTCTCCAGTATCCAGTTCCTATGGGAGTAGATCGCCTCTCTTTGTTTTCCAAGTACATCGTCTAATTCTAAAAGGTTCTTTCTTATCGCAAAGTTTATTCCTTCCACCTTTTTCTGTGCGGACTCTATGAGTTTACTCAGCATAGGATGTTCTATCGGTTCTCCCTCTTTCAATTTCAAGACGTTCATTATCGATCCTATCTTTTCTCCACCAAAGATCCTTATCAGATCGTCTTCTAAGGATAGATAAAATCTCGATTCTCCCGGATCCCCTTGCCTGCCTGACCTGCCTCGAAGCTGGTTATCGATCCTTCGACTTTCATGACGCTCCGTTCCTAAGACGTAAAGGCCACCGAGTTCGGTTACTCCTTCACCCAATTTTATGTCCGTTCCTCTTCCAGCCATATTCGTTGCAACGGTAACTGCCCCACGCTGACCCGCCTTGGCTATGATCTCAGCCTCTCGCTCGTGGTGTTTCGCATTCAGTACCTCGTGAGGAATATGACGCTTTCTCAACAGATTGCTTATCAGTTCGTTTTTCTCTATGGATATCGTACCCACGAGCACGGGTTGTCCCTTTTCATGGCGTTTTACGATATCCTCAACTATGGCATTGTATTTCTCTCGTGCAGTTCTGTAGATCAGATCATCCATATCTTTCCTGATCACGGGCTTATTAGTTGGTATGACGACGACCTTCATGTTGTATATCTGCTCGAATTCTTCCTTCTCCGTTTCAGCCGTGCCCGTCATACCAGCCAACTTGTCATACATCCTGAAGTAATTTTGGAAGGTTATAGTCGCGTAGGTCAAACTCTCACTCCGTACCTTAACGCCCTCCTTCGCCTCTATCGCCTGATGCAGCCCTTCGCTGTATCTCCTACCCGGTAAAAGCCTTCCGGTGAATTCATCGATTATTACTATTTCCCCATCCTTTACCAGATAATCCACATCGCGTTTGAAGAGATGCAGAGCCTTTAGGGCATTGAGGAGATGATAGAGGTAATCTACATTCGAAGGATCGTATAGATTCTTTACACGGAGTACCTTCTCGGCCTTATCCACTCCCTCTGGAGTTAAACTGACAGTCCTGCTCTTTTCATCTATCTCGAACTCCTTTCCTCTTTTAAAACTGCGTGCTATGGTAGCAAATCTTCTGTATAAAGCCGAGGCATCCTCCGCCGCACCCGATATGATCAGAGGAGTCCTGGCCTCGTCTATCAATATGCTATCGACCTCATCTACTATGGCGTAGTGATGTCCCCTTTGAACGCGCTGATCTACCGAATAGACCATGTTATCTCTGAGGTAGTCGAATCCGAATTCGTTATTGGTTCCGTAGGTAACATCGGCGTTGTAGGCAACCTTTCTCTCTTCAAAGCCCATGCCATTCTGTATGACTCCCACTGTCAAACCCAACATCTCGTATATGCCACCCATCCAGGCGGCATCACGACGAGCCAGATAATCGTTTACGGTTACCACGTGCACACCTTTGCCTTCGAGGGCATTGAGATATACCGGCATGGTGGCGACGAGCGTCTTTCCCTCGCCCGTCTTCATCTCCACACACTTTCCCTCGTGCAGGGCTATGGCACCCATGATCTGGACGTCGAATGGCCTCTCCTTGAGCGTCCTCTTAGCGACTTCACGAACCATCGCATATGCCTCTACCATTATATCGTCCAGAGGAGTACCTTCCTGCACCATGTTTCGGAATTCTGCAGTCCTTTGAGCAAAATACTCATCTGGAACCT
The DNA here is from genome assembly GCA_015486095.1 of Thermotogae bacterium. Classification (GTDB taxonomy): domain Bacteria; phylum Thermotogota; class Thermotogae; order B3-G13; family B3-G13; genus B3-G13. The sequence continues at coordinate 263 of WFSK01000116.1, read as the reverse complement.
TCTCAAATTTAGGCTCCAGGGCATTTACCTGCTCCACTATTTTGGAATATTTCTTTATCTGCCTATCGTTGTAACTGGGGATGATCTTCCTCAACAATTTATTGGCCATAAATGCACCTCATTGACAAATTATAACACATCTGAAGGGCATTCATCCCACGAGAAGGCGAAAGACATTATGTGAGTGGTGAGCCGTTTCAAATAACTATCTACGGATCTCGATATATTTTCCAAGAACCCAACCTACCGTATCTCCCCGTCTT
>WFSK01000115.1 GCA_015486095.1 Thermotogae bacterium | reverse complement strand
GCAGCGTCAGATGTGTATAAGAGACAGGAGAAGGAAGATACCCTGGCATATTTTAAATATAAGAAGAAGTTTGCAGCGGAGAATGGTGAAAATGGAGGTCCCAAAAATCAAACCGGTAAGGATGGCAAGGATCTGATCATAAGAGTTCCAGTGGGAACCCTGATCAAGGATGCTGAAAATGGTAAAACTCTATTCGATCTCGATGAAAAAGGCAAAAAGTACCTTGCCTGCAAGGGTGGAAAGGGTGGGATAGGCAACGCCAGATTTGCAACACCGACTCGAAGGGCCCCAAGGATAGCGACACGTGGTGCCAAAGGTGAAGAACGTTCGTTGATCTTAGAATTGAGATTACTGGCAGATGTTGGTCTGGTAGGTTATCCTAATGCCGGGAAATCCACACTGCTATCCAGGATAAGCGATGCCAAACCTGAGATAGCGGATTATCCATTCACTACCTTAACACCTAAATTGGGAGTGGTTAGAATATCCAACAGCAATTCCTTTGTGGTGGCAGATATACCTGGTATGATAAAAGGTGCACATATGGGGAAAGGCCTCGGTGATAGATTCTTACAACACGTTCAAAGGACGCGTGTTTTGTTACACTTGATAGATGTATCACCTGCGAATCCCCGTTCCCCAGTAAGCGATTATTTGAACGTTATGGAAGAGTTGAAACTCTTTCATCCTTCCTTGGCAGTAAAGCCAATGGTGATCGTTGGGAATAAGGTAGATATCACAGGTGAAGAAACCTTGAAAGAAGTGAGTAGGGAATTTTTAAGATTAAACATTAACATAAAATTCATATCCGCTGTAACTGGTTATGGTGTAAAGGAACTGTTGGGAGAAGTGTGGGCTTTACTAACTCAAATTAAAGAAGAGAAAAGGAATATTAAAGAAGAAGATGAGTATCGATTTGTCGAGATAAAGAAACCCAGGCGTAGGAGTTTTGATATGAAGATCGAGCGGATCGGAGAAGGAGAATTCAGCGTTTATGGAGAAAGTGTTGAGAGAATAATGGAGAAGTACGATCTCAACTACACCGATGCATTTGATCTATTTCTGGATATCTTAGAGCGTCATAATCTGTCACAAAGGCTTCGTCAATTGGGGGCTAAGAAGGGTGATACTATTCATATATACGATATGGAATTCGAGTTCAGGGATTGAGACGATAAAGTATGCTTAGATTTATGATAGTCGGTTCTTTTATCATAACGCTGATAGCCCTGGCGGTTTCCATAAAATACGCCTTAGAGAAAGGTTTAAAAAGGAATCAGGGTATCTTGTATTTCGTCTTCAGTACCATTCCATGGTACATTGCCACCTTTATATTTTTATCCATGGTATTCGAAAATGCCGATATAGGATATCCATTCTTGTTATCTTTCGTTCTCTTCAATTCTCTTTCCGTCCTTTATCTATATTCTTCGATATTTAAAGAGCATCGATTACTCTTTTACATCCTACCCTCGACCGTATTCAAGGGAGGCATTTTATTATGGTACATCTCAAGATTACCGGAAGATATGAATATCCTGGTAACATGTTGTTTTTTGTTGTATGCAACGGAGATGTCTTTACCTTTGATAAGGATACTGCAGAATAAAGATAAATTCCCCTTTCGGTTACGTGTGCTTGCTTCTCACTTCTCTCTTCTGGACGTCTCTCTCCTGGGCAGTGAACTCATCTCAATGCTGTTGTTGAATTTCAGTACCATTAGAGAATTCACTCTCGCATTGAATTCCATATTTTTGGCCTTTATAACGATAATGTTTCTCCGATTCGTTTATGCCAGTGACCTTACGAGGATAAAAGTAATATTGATAAGCGATATTTTGTACTACGTGGTAACTGCATTAATAACTACCTTGAGTTTTGTCCTGATATTCTACACGAACCTTTATCTGATGAAATCCTTTAGCTTTTTTAAATCCTTTTGGGTAGACTTTTCTCTGGTCATGATCCTCGTATTGTTCATACAACCTGTTACGAATAGAATACAAAGGCAATTGGAAAAGATGTTTAGAAAGGGCCACATCCATATCAGAGATATGTTCAAAATGTTCACAAAATCTTTAACCAAGATGAGCTCCGTAGACCAGATAATCAATGCGGCTAATAGGTTTTTAATAGCACTCTTCGAGGGTATAAAGGTTAGAATCTTCTTGCGCAGATCGGATACGGCAAACTTTACGGAGATGGGTAGGGAGTACCCTATTTCGGTTGAATTACCCCCATCTACGATTGAATACCTCGTGAAAGCCCACGATGTGGTGAGT
>WFSK01000114.1 GCA_015486095.1 Thermotogae bacterium | reverse complement strand
TTTCCCGATCTCCTCCTCAGTGAGCATAGGACGTGTTTTAGACCTCCCCGATGGGTCGCCTATCATGCCGGTAAAGTCTCCTATTATCAATATCACTTGATGCCCCAGATCCTGAAAAAGTCTTAATTTTCTAAGAACTACTGCTATACCCAGGTGAAGATCCGGACGAGAAGGATCCACTCCCAACTTTACTCTTAATTGTCCTTTACTCTTTATACGTTCTAAGAGTTCCTGCTCACTTATCAGGTCTACGGTGTTCTCCTTCAGCATTCTTACCTGTTCTTCTGGTTTTACCATTTCTTCACCCCTTCTCATTCACTTATTATTTTGAGGAAAGCAAGGGACCATCTATTCCCTATTCCATTCAATTGCTCGATCCAGCCTATGGATCTTCGAGAATGGACCTCTACAATAGTTCTAACATAAAGAGGTACGTAAGGAAGTTCATCTTGAAGTATTTTTTGAAGCTCAAAGCTTACTTCACGTGCTTTTGACACATCCAACGTTCGTACGAATAAATCAGCTTCTTTATCGAACTCATCGTTATGATATCCTTCTGGATTACCACCGCCAGGAAAATCTTCTTTGGAAGCAAAGAACGCTCTCAGATAATCTGGAAACAACGGTAGCCTCCAACCAGATATCCAGCAATCGAACTCTCTCTTCATAAAGACTTTATTTACAATATTGGAAGGGCTTGTAGGGATCAGAGTTACGGAAAGACCGATCTTCTCCCACCATCTTTTGATCAAAACACTTATCGACATTCTTACGGAGTTGTAATTGAAAGAAGGAGTTAATATGGTGAATGGCTCTACAGGTGTTCCGTCCGGATAGAGCAACTTCCCCTCCTTATTCCAAGAATATCCTGCTCCTTTAAGTATTTCTTTGGCCTTCATAATCCTATCTTTGTCACCCATCTCATTCCTGTTACCGTAATCGATCGTGAACGGATTATACCAATAAGTATCGTATGGAGGTACTACGGTCGATAGCCATGTTCCCATATTCCGAAGGATCTTCGATCGAATGTAAGGTTTGTCTATTAGATATGCCAATGCCTTCCTGAATCTCACATCATTAAATGGTCTTTTCCTGAGGTTCCAACTGAGATAACAGATGCTATTTTCTGGTAACTTTGTTAAAATAACACTTGAGTTCAAGGCAATTAAAGGAAGTTTATCGGGTCCTATGGATGACCATATGTAATCTATCTTTCCCCTTAACAAAGCCAATATCGCTGCATCTGTACTCTTATATAACTTATAGTATATTCCATCCACATAAGGTCCCACAACATATTTTTTACTCCTTCCTTTAACTTCCCGGCCTCTGGCAAAATAATAGGAATTGACAACCGATAATACGTGATCATTCCTTATCCATTCCTTTGGTATGAACATGCCATCTCCTACCATCATATCGATGGTCGGCTTGAAATCTAAGAGCGCCTTTTGAGGATCTTCTGATCCTTTAAATCCTTCGACGACAGGCTCCCAGATGTGTTTTGGAAAGATCGGCTGCATCAAGGTACCAAATATGAAAGTTGATCTCATCTCTTTTAGCGTGTAAAGGACGGTATAAGTATCAACTCTTTTCACACTCTTTATGAATTCAAAGTATCGATAGAAGTGTGGTATTTTAAAATCGAGAATAACGTTCGCTGTAAAGACAACATCATCCGCTGTAACTGGTCTGCCATCGGACCACTTAATGCCTTTTTTAAGAGTTACGATACAGGTCTTATTCTCGAGATCCAACTGATACATTCCATCTGCCATCCAGGGGATGTATTCGAAAGTTTCCGGAGCAAAGGTGTAAAGTGGTTCCCATATGTAGTTCATCACATATCGTGCCTCTGAGGCTTGAAAGGTAAAAGGATTGGTCATTTCCAGCACATCACTTACTATTCCACACTTCAAATATACCGCTTCAGAGGGCACAGATATAAACACCAATAAAAAAATTACACTTAATACGGATAAGATTATTTTATCGATCGATCTCTCCCCCTTTTAACAAAAAGACAAATTATCTTTTGTTCCCTTTCGAGCCTACCTCTGTAATGAGAGAAACTTAAGCAACGATAAGGTATGCAGTAAAAATACTACTTATCATAAATGCTATTGCCAGAGCTAAAGTTATCTTACCAAGAGTATCAAGCTTTTTAGAAGCTCCAAAAACGGTATAGGAAGCCCCCGAACCAAATGCTCCTCCCAATTGAGATTTTTGAGTCATTTGCATTAAAACTGCTATTATCAAACCAACAGATATACCCAGTTGTAAGATCATGCCTATGATCTTTAGCACATCTTTTCACTCCTTTCCTTCACATCCTTAAACAAGTCGGGGTGACTGGACTTGGACCAGCGACCTTTCGGACCCCAGCCGAACGCGCTATCCAACTGCGCCACACCCCGTTCATTTCTTCATATCCTAATTTTAGTCCATATTGGAGGAACTGTCAAGTTCTGAAGGGCTCTACGTCGTTGCTACCATTCTGGGATGGAAACATGATACAATCGTGTCATGGGGCTTGCAAACTGTCCTTGAGCTTCCGGGATGCCACACTCAAGGCAAGACATTAGACGAACTCGTAGAGCGCACCAAGGAAGCTATCAGAGCTTATCTCGAAACTATCGGAGAAGAACCAGAAAGAGAAATCGAATTCGTTGGAATCCAGGAGATCAGAGTGTGAAGGAGGTTCTAAGAATTGAAGGTACCTCGAGTGACCGGAAAAGGGTTGAAGAGTCTCCTGGAATCCCACGGATTCAAACAGGTACGAACCAAAGGAAACCACCACAACTTTCTCATTATACGGCCAGCGGCAAATCTTCTGGCTATGAATGTGGTAGCGTTTATAGAGGAACGCTCGTCACAGTCCGACGTTGATACCCCTGAGTCGAGCAACATCTCCACTTACACTAACGACGCACACCACTAAACTCCATGAGGTAGGAGGTATATCTCGATGTGCGAGTGTTGTGAACAGTTGTGAAACAAATCTATCGTTGTTTCGAGGCGAATGTGAGTGTATCTTATGCTTGATTCGGTTGGTTTTGCATC
>WFSK01000113.1 GCA_015486095.1 Thermotogae bacterium | reverse complement strand
TTATCCGGAACAGTGCGGATCATATCTGGAAACCCATTTGGGGAGAGAGGGGCGAGATCAGAGACCATTACAACCAACTCGTCGTTAAGCTCGAAGAGAAGAAAGCACCTTACAGACAGATGAATTTAGTGTTCAGAGCATATAACGAAGGAATAGCGTTCCGATATACCCTTCCCAAACAGAGAAGTCTCAATGACTTCATGATAACCTCAGAAGATACACAGTTTCGATTCGCAGGTGATTACACTGCTTGGTGGCAGCCTGGCAGCTATGACTCGGTTTACGAGGAGAGCTATAACATAACACCCCTTGAGAAGATACGATCAAAGGTCAACATGCCAGTAACCATTAAAGTTAACGAACATCTATACGTATGTCTGACAGAAGCAGAGCTCACCGATTATACGGATGCATTACTTTCTCCTATCTCTGGTAAGGATCATCTGTTTAAGATCGACCTGGTACCGTGGCCAGATGGGAAGATAAAGGTTGTGGCTTCAACACCTCATTCGACTCCTTGGAGAGTAATGATCATTGGGGAGAGACCAGGAGCGCTTATCGAACATGATTATTTGATCCTCAATCTGAACAAGCCCTGTGTCTTAAAGGATACTTCTTGGATAAAACCTGGGAAATTAACGGGTATCTGGTGGGGATATCACACGCGTAGATATGGACCATGGGCAGCAACGACTGATAGGGTCAAAAGATTCATCGATTTTGCCAGTAGACACAACATTCACAAGCTTATCGTCGAAGGTTGGACTGCCGAGGGTTGGAGTTGTTGGCACAACCAGAACTTTACGACTCCATCAGAATATCTCGATCTGAAAGAAGTCATGGACTACGGTAAAGAGCATGGGGTGAGATTCCTCATGTGGATGGAAACGGGAGGAAATTACGAAAATCTGATAAGGCAATTCGATAGAGCAATTGATCTATACGAGAAGTGGGGAGCTTTTGGGATCATGGTCGGTTGGGCTGGTTCGACCAAACCTCACAACCACCATGACCAATTCATGATAAATCTCTATCACGAGATCGTGAAAAAAGCAGCAGCTCATCATCTCACGGTGATCTTTCACGAGGCTTATAAACCTACTGGGCTACGGCGTACTTATCCAAATTTGGTATCGAGAGAAGCTGTACAAGGAATGGAGTACAGTGCATGGAGCTGGAAGAATACAGCCAAACATATGGTGATCCTACCATTCGTTAGAAACGTTGCTGGACCAATGAACTACACTCTTGGAGTCTTCGATCCATCGATCCGAGGGAATATACATAGGGTCGAATCGACCGTTGCCAAGCAGCTGGCTATGTATGTGGTGTACTTCGATCCGCAGCAGAGGGTCGTCGGTTTTCCAGAGAACTGCGAAACAGCCCCCAGCTTTGAATTCGTAGAACATGTGCCGACCGTTTGGGATGACACTAAAGTGCTGAACGGTAGGATCGGGGAATACATTACGACAGCTCGCAGAAAGGGCAGGGAATGGTATGTTGGAAGCATGACCGATGAAAACGCACGCATATTGAAGATTCCATTGACTTTTCTCGGCCCTGGGAGATATGTAGCACACATCTATACCGATAGCGTAGATGCTCATTACCTAAGGAATCCGAAGCCTGTAGATATAAATAGATTCATCGTTGAGTCGCATGATGTGATAATAGCCTCATTGGCACCAGGTGGAGGTCAAGCGATAAGGTTAGTACCAGCGACTGATGAAGATATAAAGAGGTATCCAATATACAGGCAGCCGAAGTGTGTGATCAGAAGTCTAAACCTTCCAAACAGGGTAGAGGCAGGAGAATTATTTAGGATAAACGCTGGGATCAAAAACATGGGCAGTATGGTGAGTGGCAGAGAGTTAGAACTATATGTGGATGGGAAACTCATGGATTCAAAGATCGTTCGTCTTGCCCCTGGAGAAGAGAAGAAGGTAAGTTTCGTCGCATATCTTTACAGATCTGGTATCCGTAAGATTTCGATATGCGATTCTCAAGTGAAGGATATCGTGGTTGAAGCCAAACCTGTAACTTTTGAATACGAGAAGCTGATCCTATATCCTGTAGGTAACATAGGAGATAACGCGATCGATGTTATCGTTGGTATAAAGAACGTGGGTAGCTACAAAGGAAGTGAATTGGTCAAGCTATACGTCAATGGTAAGATCGCTGATTCCAAAGAACTTATATTGGAACCTGGTTCATCGAAGAAATTGCTCTTCCACTATAAGATGGAGAAAAAAGGAATATACGAATTCAGGGTGGGGAATCTCACCAGAAAGATAAATTGGAGATGGTGAGATAAGCCTTTTCTTCAGTTCTATGTCAAACTGTGTTGATGAAAATCTAAGCAAGGCGGTAGGAGGGATATCTCGATGCACACCAAGATATGTCCTCTACCGAACACTTGATGCGGTCCGATGCAAAACTAACCGAATCAAGCATAGGATACACTCACAACAGCCTCGAGACAACGATATATCTTTTCCTCTTGACATAACTAAAAAGCGGTCGTATTATCTTTAATGAAACGTTTCATCAAAGAGGAGGTTTGGGAATGAAACCTAGCATTAAAGATGTTGCACACCTGGCAGGAGTAAGTCTTGGTACGGTTTCAAGGGTCTTGAATAACAACCCGAAGGTTAAGCCTGAGAATCAGCAAAAGGTTCTCAGAGCCATTGCACAGCTTGGATATCATCCGAATCCGTTTGCACGAAGCTTGCCATCCAATAAAACTCACATGATCTCGATCTTTCTTCCCCTGATGAGTTCGGAATTTTACGGTTATCTGTTCGAAGGCATCGATAACGAATTGAGCAACGTATGGTACGACAGTTCTATATATCCTGTATTCTCGAAGAGACGCCTTATAAGTTATAGCAACCCCAATGCCTTTCCCTATCAAAGTGATGGGATGCTTTTCGTTTCGCTTATCCCAGAAAGGCTGTTCGAAGGAGGGCATGTGCCTACGAATAAGCCTGTCGTCCTGGTAGATGCCTTTTCGGATAAATATGATTCCATATATGTCGATAACGTAAACGGAGGTTATCTTGCTGGCAAACATCTCATCGAAAAACCAGGAGAGATATATCTCATCAGCATAGGCGAAGAACGTAATGTTGAATTTGCCAGTGGCGTTTTTGGAAAGAGGAGACGAGGCTTCGAAAGGGCCCTTGAGGAAGCTGGCATGCATCTCATGAATTCGCATGTATTCGAGATCGGGGAGAACTTTTGGGAAGCCCTTACTGTTGGTAGAAAGATCCTACAAAAGGCAATTCTGCCTGTAAACATCTTTGCGGTATGCGATACCCTTGCGATGGGAATTGTGGAAGCAGTAAAAGAGAGTGGACTTAAACTCGGGATCGATGTAAGAGTGATCGGCTTCGATGACTTGAAGTGGTCTGAGAAGATCGGACTCACTACTGTAAGACAACCGATAATGGAGATGGGTAAAAAGGCAACTACTATCCTCCTCGATAGGATATCGAGAGATACCTCACCGCGTCATGAGGTGTGTTTTAAACCAAAGCTGATAGTGAGGAAGTCTACGGGGAGGTGATATTCAGGGTGTAAAGTGTCGACAACGTTGGGTTATCAAAACAAAATGATCTAAGGAGGCGTATTGAAGTGAAAAGGTTTTTAGTGTTTCTTGTTCTCTTGACGATTTTGCTGAATACGGTTATTCTGGCATCGGAGGCGGGGAAGCTTTTGATCTGGACAGATGAACAGAGAAAACCTATCCTCGAAAATTTGGGAAAACAATTCACGAAAATATATGGCGTGCCAGTTGTAGTACAAGAGTTGCCTTTTGGAGATATAAGGGATAAGCTAGGAGTTGCTGGACCAGCTGGTGAAGGTCCGGATATCATAATAGGAGCCCACGATTGGTTAGGCCAACTCGTTGTCAACGGACTGATCGAGCCACTGAATTTCATGGAAGAGATAAAGGGCAAATTCGTCAAAACCGCGATAGATGCTTTTACTTATGGTAATAAGATATATGGACTTCCATATGCCACCGAAGCGGTCGGACTCATCTACAACAAGGATTTAGTACCTACCCTACCGAAGACCTTTGCAGAACTCATAGCGATCGCAAAAAAGCTTACCCATCCCGAGAAGAAGGAATATGGCTTCATAACTCAGGCCTCTCAGCCAGATCCATATCACAGTTTTCCATTTTTCACAGCATATGGAGGCTATATATTCGGGAAAAATCCCGACGGCACACTCAACCCTTGCGATATCGGTCTGGCAAGTAAAGGTGCTATCAAAGGAGCTTATCTACTGCTCAGTTTGATCAAAAAGGGTTTAGTACCAGAAGGGATCGATTATCAAACTATGACGAGCTTGTTCAATGCAGGTAAGATAGGGATGATCCTCACAGGGCCCTGGGCGATTGCAGGAGCTAAGAAGTCTGGTATAAACGTTGGAGTAGCGAAGATTCCTACAGTAGAGGGCAATGTTCCCAAACCATTCGTTGGAGTTCAAGGTTTTATGGTAAGTAAATTCAGCAAGAATAAGGCTTTGGCAGCATTCTTCCTGAGAGATTACGTGGCAACGAAAGAAACGAGGCTTGCATTGTATAAAGCAGATCCCCGAGTACCGGCGTTTAAGCCTGCTCTTGAAGTCGTTGCAAAGGACCCGATAGTTAAAGGCTTTGCTGAAAACATCGCTGTTGGTATTCCTATGCCTGCCATTCCTGAGATGTCTGCAGTTTGGACCGCCTGGGCAAACGCTATAACTCTGTTTTGTACCCAAAAAGAGACACCTGAAAAGGCTCTCAGTGATGCGGTGGCATCGATCAAAAAGACACTTAAATGTCATTGAGAGGAGTATGAACTTAAAGAGATGTCCCTGGAGACCCCAGGGGCATCTCCACTCTAACCTATGATAAGGAACTGGTTGAAAGTCATAACCTTAGGTATATCGAATGCCATGGGTTTATGGGCTGCCATGGGACTCTTACAAGCAAAGGGTTGGGGCGTCCTTGCCGTTTTGATAGCCGGTCTAATAGGTTTGAACGTTGCGTTGCTTTCGAAGAAGGCATATCCCTTAAGATATCTTTTGCCAGGGTTAATATTCTTCGGACTCATGGTAGTATATCCCATCATATACAATATAAATATATCCTTTATGAATTATGGAACGGGGAATATTCTTTCCAAAGCTCAGGTGATCTCCCAATTTACAAACGAGTATTATCAACCTGAAAAGAGTGAACGATTTTCATATCAGATCTTTAGGAATAAAGAAGGAGATTTGAGAGTTCTTCTCATTTCCAAAACATCGAAGAAGGCATACTTATCTGTGGGTAAACATCTCGAACCAATTGACCTTCACGCTCCATCACTTGTATACGAAGGTGGAAAGCTCGTTAGAATTGGTGATTATGAAAGGATGAGTATGATTCAAATCATCCAGAATCTTGCGAAGATTCAGGATTTAACATTTAAATATAACGATGGTTTGGTAAAATTTTCTTCCGTTACCGAATTTCAAGTTTACAAGCCGTTGTATCATTATGACGAGAAAAGGGATGTTCTCATCGATCTAAAGACCAAAAAGGTTTATAGACCGATAGATGGAACATTTACTTCATCCGATGGAGAAAAACTCTCACCAGGATTCAGAGCATATGTTGGATTCAGGAATTTCGTAGACATCCTTAAAAATCCTCAGATCTCAGGTCCCTTTATGCGGGTCTTTTCCTGGACATTCATATGGGCACTATTATCGGTCCTCGCAACCTTCGCCTTAGGACTATCGTTAGCGATATTACTCAATGATAATACCTTGAGATTCAGATTCCTTTACCGTACTCTGCTGATCATTCCGTATGTTATCCCTGGATTCATTTCGATCTTGATCTGGCGTGGACTCTTGAACACGAACTTTGGGGTTATCAACGATGTTTTACAGAAATTCTTTTCGATGAAGATCCCTTGGTTTCAAGATCCGTTTTGGGCTAAAGTTGCCTTACTCTTTGTCAACCTTTGGCTTGGTTTCCCTTATATGATGCTCGTTTCCTTGGGAGCTCTTCAGAGTATTCCTCCTGAGCTTTACGAAGCAGCACGCATCGATGGAGCAGGCAGCTGGCAAAGGTTCTATTCCATTACGTTCCCGTTGTTGATGATCTCGCTTGCCCCCCTCCTGATCGGGAGCTTTGCCTTTAACTTCAACAATTTCACGGTCATTTATCTACTCACTGGTGGTAATCCTCCCATCCCTGGTTCTCAAACGCCTGCCGGTGCCACCGATATATTGATCTCCTATACGTATAAGTTGGCATTTGGAGGGGCTGGAGCCCAATACGGCTATGCCGCAGCGATCTCCATCATAATATTCTTCATCATTGGCACGATAAGTGCGATCAATTTCCGCTTTACCAGACGCCTGGAAGAGATGAGTGAGAATCTATAGTATGAAGGGAGTGTAGAAGATTGCATAACAAAGTTCGAATCTTGAAAAGGATCATTCAATATGCAGTTATATTTACGGCAATCGCATTCGCTTTTTTTCCTGTCATCTGGATCGTTTCCGCCTCTATCAACCCTGGGGGTACGTTGTATGGTCAGAAGTTGATACCCGAAAAATCCACTTTAGAACACTACAAAATGCTGTTTACCGATAAACGATATCCCTTCATGTTATGGTTGTGGAATAGCCTTAAGGTTTCAGTGATCGCTTCTTCGATAACAGTCTTCCTCTGTGCTTTAGCATCCTATGCCTTTTCACGATTCCATTTTCGAGGGAGAAGAGCGGGATTGTTAACTTTATTACTCATCCAGATGTTCCCAGTTATGTTGGCATTCGTTGCACTTTACCTCTTATTACTCTGGATAGGAAAATACTTTCCTTTCATGGGGTTAAACACCCATCCAGGCCTGATATTGGTATATCTTGGTGGTGCGCTTGGATTTAACACCTGGTTGATGAAAGGATACTTCGATACCATTCCGCACGATCTCGAAGAAGCGGCTTTGATAGATGGTGCCACTCGTTTTCAGGCATTCGTGAGGATCATCCTACCCCTTGCCCGTCCCATACTCACCGTCATATTCATCCTCACATTTATAGGAGATTATTCCGAATACCTCCTCGCGAGTATCATCTTGACGGGTTCGAAGAAATACACCCTTGCAGTAGGGTTGAATCTCTTCATCACGAGTGATTATGCCCGCCATTGGGGGACATTTGCTGCTGCTTCTATCGTGGGTTCTTTACCTGTTCTCATAATCTTCTTCAGCCTGCAAAAACAAATCATTTCTGGGCTCACAGGAGGAGGAGTAAAGGGATGAGGCCACCTGACTGGGTCAAAGATGCCATATTCTACCAGATCTTTCCAGATCGCTTTTACAACGGTGATCCGGGTAATGATCCAGAAAACGTTGCGAAATGGGCAGATAAACCAACACGAGATAATTTCTTCGGAGGAGACCTCGAAGGGATCATAAAGAAGCTCGATTACTTGGAAGATTTGGGTGTAAATGCGCTTTATTTGAATCCCATCTTTAAGGCGCCGTCTAATCATAAGTACGATACGGAGGACTATTTCCAGATAGACCCTCAATTCGGTGATAAAGGTGTATTGAAAGATTTAGTCAAAGAGCTTCATAATAGGGGCATGAGGATAATCCTGGATGGTGTGTTCAACCATTGTGGAGAAAAGTTCTTCGCCTTTCAGGACTTACTGAAGAATGGAAAAGATTCTAAGTATAGAGATTGGTTTTTCGTGAAAGATTTCCCCCTCGTAAGAGAACCCGAACCCAATTACAGATGCTGGGGTGGAATCCCTCACATGCCTGAGTTTAATACAGATAATCCTGAAACTCGTGAATATCTATTGAATGTAGTCAGGTACTGGATCGAAGAGGCAGATATCGACGGT
>WFSK01000112.1 GCA_015486095.1 Thermotogae bacterium | reverse complement strand
GATCACACATCATAATCCTGCAAAACCAACCAAATCAAGCATTGGGTACACTCGCACCTGCCTCGAAACAACAATAGATTTGTTTCACAACCACTTACAACACTTCGCATATCGAGATACCACAGCAGATCCCATGAGGTAGAGACCACCACGATTTGCTTTGCCCTTTGTAAAATGTGTATAATATTAAAAAGTAGAAATCTATTATTATGGAGAGATGGCCGAGAGGTCGAAGGCGCACGCCTGGAGAGCGTGTAGATGTAAATCATCTCGTGGGTTCAAATCCCACTCTCTCCGCCAGGAATGAGAAATGGAATTCATATGGCAATTCGTACATGAGGGAATATATTTATGGTCTCTTATAATCACGAGAATTATAGGCATGTTTGTATTCTCTCCTCTTTTCGGTGCGAGTATTGTTCCAGCGAGCGTTAGAGTTGGTTTGGCTTTCTTCATCTCGGTGATCGTATATTCTACACTGAGCCCATATTATGCGATCGGTATCTCCACTCCAATGTTATCGATCTTGGTTTCCCTGATGTTCAATTTCCTCATCGGTATAACGATGGGTTTCATAGCCACCCTGATCTTCATGGGGGTACAATTCGCTGGAGAGGTATATGGTATACAGATTGGCTTTGGCATGGTGAATGTTATGGATCCCCAGTCACAAACTCAGGTATCTATCCTGAGTCAATTTTCCTTTTATCTCGCTATGCTTGTATTCATAGTTACAAGAGGTGATCTCGTCCTAATAAATGCTTTGATAAATAGTTTTAGGGTAATACCTCCGACTGTATCTTCGACTTCTCTGAATTTCGTGAACGTTTTGGTTAAAAGAACAGGAGATGTATTCGTCGTTGGTATGGAGATCGGTTTTCCAATAATAATGTTCCTGTTATTAGTCAGTTTTATAATGGGTATATTATCGAGACTCGTCCCTCAAATGAATGTATTTATGGTAGGCCTGCCCCTTAAAGTGGGTTTAGGATTGATCATGTTTCTCCTCCTGATACCTTTCTGGATAGATTACTTCACCAGATTATTCAGTAACATGTACGATACCTTGATGCAACTATTGGTAAACTTCTGACTTTCTAAACTCCTGATGGTGTATAATATTCATTATGAAAAGATGTCGTACTGTCGACTTTACGAAGGTATAGATGAAATGAAAGCCATTTCAGATACACGTGTGATTACGAATTATATGTATTCTGCCTTTTTTGCATTTGGGTTTTCAACACTCATTCTCTCGAGTGCTCTTCCTGCTATAGCCCGTGACTTTTCTTTAAATCATCTCGAAGCAGGGTTCCTACTTGCCTCAGGAGTAATTGGGTATATAGGAGGAGCGATTTTCTGTGTGTTCTTCGCAGATCGATTAGAAATACATAAACTCTCTCTATTATCATCTGCTTCTATGACTATAGGATTATCTTTAATGACTTTTTCTTTTAGTTATATCTCTTTCATAATTGCCAATATCTTTGCCAATTTTGGTACGGGAATAGTAGAAGTGGCTATCGGTGTTATAGTTAGTAGGATAAAGGTGGCGGCAATTTCACGCGCCTTGAACAGAGTCCATTCACTTTTTGCATTAGGGGCAGTGGGAAGTCCCTTCATCGTTGCTTTGTTCATCTCCTTAGGGCTTGGATGGAGATTGGCATATTTGGCATCTGGAGTTGTAAGTGCTTTACCTTTTATTTTTATTCTCAAAATGAAAAGGTATAACCCAGCTTACGATAAAAGAGAGGAAAAACATGTTGATTTTAAGAGAGCATTTTCGAATCCACTCTTCATATTACTGAACATAATGATGCTGATCTACGTTGGATATGAAATGGGTTATAGTGCCTGGATATCGACCCTTATGTTCGAATATAGAAATTTTCCCATAGCCCTTGCCAGTACATTCCCTGCCATTTTCTGGTTTGGTATGTTCATTGGTAGATATAGTAGCAGCTACCTCGCTGGCAGATTCAGCTACACCAGATGGCTTCTTATCATTGTCCTACTTTCGCTCATAACTTCTATACTCTCTTTTGTTGTCAGTTCAACACTCACTCTTGCATATCTATTCGTATATTTAAGTGGGGTAAGTTTTGCCAGTACTTATCCTACGATACAGGCAATACTCGTGGCGAATTTTAAAGAACACATCGGAAGCTTAATGGGAACCTTAGTTATCTTCGTGGGTCTGGGGTCAGTTGTAGTAGAATGGGGTATTGGTGCCATTGCTAATTATTTTGGAATATTAGCGGGTGTTATCCTGATCCCAGTGTCGATCGCGTTAGAAATACCAATGATATCAAAGGTCTCGAGATTAACATGTGAAAAGGTCTATCGAGCATAAAATGAGAAGATCACAAGGTAGATGTAAGGAAAACAGGCTGAAATGGAATTTTACTATGGGTTTACTGCACGGCATATTTTTCAGAGGAGGATTAGCATTTGCCGATCCCAATACCATTTTGCCTGTATTCCTGAACAGCTTCACTACATCCAAGATCCTTATAGGTTTATCCTCCACTATAATGGGAGGATTTGGTAGCATAAGCGGTGTGTTACCACAGATGTTCGTTGCAAGTAAACTGGAAAGTAGATCTCACAAGAAACCTGCTTTGATAATGGCTATTACGATCCGTGCCTTATGCTGGGGTATCTTATCTCTGATAACCTATTTCTTTGCTACCTCTAATCCCGGGTTAACAGTATTTTCCTTCTTCCTTCTTCTCATCATATTTACCTTTATGGGAGGAGTAGCTGTTATTCCATTTATGGATATTTGGGGGAAGGCGATACCTTCCACCCTAAGGGGAAGGTTCTTCGGTCATCGCCAACTGTGGGGAGGGATTGCAGCCATCGGATCTGGTTTTCTGATCAAAGCCATATTGAGTAATAGAAGCGTTCCTTTTCCAAACAATTTTGCTATCATCTTCTTATTGGCTTTTATTCTATTGAGCATCTCTTATCTGGCACTAGCTTCGGTAAAAGAACCAATAGAAGAAGTGTATAAAGATGAATTGGGTTTTAGAAAGTTCTTGGGGAAGGCTTTTAAGACTTTACAATTCGATAGTAATTATAGGAATTTTCTTCTCGTACAAATACTTTCTGGAGCCAATGCTTTAGCTTTACCCTTTTATGTACTCTATGCTAAGGATATCTTGGGAGTTAAGTTAGGAATGGTGGGGCTTTTTCTCTCGGCTCAGATGCTCGGAAGTATATTATCAAACCCGTTATGGGGATATCTGTCGGATTTTGTAAGCAATAAAAGAGTTATCCAGGCGAGTACACTTTTAGGCCTTGCCGCTCCCGTAATCGCATTCATAGCCTCATTTCACTTAACTTCGTTATTCATTCCTTTATTTGTAATAGAAGGCTTTTTTATGGCGGGAAGGAATATCGGGAACACCAACTTTTTACTGGATATAGCCCCTGCTAAAGATCGTCCCACATATGTGAGTTTGAACGGTACCCTAACCTTTCCTGTAAGTCTTTTCCCATTGATCGGGGGGTTCATAATCCAATACGTATCCTATAATTTTCTGTTCATAACGACCTCGTTGGTAATTCTTGTCGGATTTGTACTGAGCCTAAGGCTGGTAGAACCTAAAAGGGTGATGTAAATGGGAAAACTATATCCTAAATCGAAAGTTGAAATCAAAGGTTTTACGGCAAGATATTACGATACTTTACTGGATATGATAACCTTTGGAAGATATTACTCGTTCATAAGAGAAGTTATACAGCTGATGAAAATCAAGCCTAACGATAGGATTATCGATTTGGGAGCAGGTACAGGAAGAAACGCTTGTTTGATGATGAGATACCTTTCTGATAACGGAGATTTGATCGGGCTCGATATCTCTGAAGAGATGGAGAAACAATTCGAGAAGAGGTGTGTTGACTTTCCCAACGCAAAATTCGTTCGTCAGAGGATCGATATACCCTTGCCATATGTAGAAGAGTTCGACAAAGCCTTTATTTCCTTTGTTTTGCATGGATTTCCACAAGATGTTAGAGAAGTAATCATCGAAAATGTATACAGAAGTTTGAAAAAAGGAGGTGAATTCTTCATCTTAGACTACAATGAATTTTCTATGGAAAACATGCCCTTCTATATAAGAATCCCTTTTAAATTCTTCGAATGCCCTTATGCTTTTGATTTTATCAAGAGAAATTGGAGGGAAGTGTTGAGCAGAAAAGGTTTCAAATCCTTCGAAAAGCTACTCTTCTTCAAGGGATACGTAAGGTTGATCAAGGCAAGCAAGAATTAAAGAAATGTTATAATGCGATTAAAATTATGCTATAATAAATTCGCTGTGAAGATATATGCCCATTCCTTAAAAGACACCGAAAAGATAGGAATAGCATTGGGTGAAATCCTTGAAAAGAAAACGATCGTCATGCTTTGTGGTGAACTTGGTTCTGGAAAGACCACGTTGATAAAATATATTTGTAAGGGTATGGGTATAGTCGATGAAAGTATTGTCAAGAGTCCAACGTATACATTGATGAGAGAATATGATGGCCCATTTCCGATCTATCATTTCGATCTCTATAGATTAAAAAATGTGGTAGACTTAGAAGAGATAGGATATTATGAATGTATATTCGATGATGGTATAACGTTTGTAGAGTGGGCTGATAGGATAAAGGATGCCTATCCGCAGCAGTATCTGCAGATAAATATAGAAGTCTTAAATAGAGAAAAAAGAATATTCGAATTCAAATGGAAAGGAAAGTATTACGATGAACTCATGAAGAGATTTGAAAATACGTTGAGGTGATAGATATTGGCATCTAAATTCGAGAAATTAGAAGAATATGCTAAGTTGGGAGAAAGAGGAAAAGTTTCTATACCACAAGTGCTTTCTGCTATACCTTTGAGGAGCAATCTTGTAGTATTTCCCCACACTGTGATATCTTTCTTCGTTGGTAGGGAAAAGTCTCTTGCTTCTTTAGAATATTCACTTGAAAAGCGAAATAGATTTATACTGCTCATTACTCAAAAGGATAGTGCTATCGAGGACCCGGCTGTGGAAGACCTTTACGACGTAGGGACCGTAGCGGAGATCTTGCAGTTGCTGAAATTGCCAGATGGTAATTTCAAAGTATTAGTTCAAGGGCTAAAAAGGGCGAAGATAGACGAGGTCGTGGAGTCTGATGCGTTGTTCTTGTTCAAAATAACGGAATTAAAGCCCAAATACAAGGCAGATGCCAAGAAACTCAAGGCCTATATGAAAAATGTACAAGAAGCCATCAGGAATTACGCAGAACTCAGTAAGAATATTCCTGTAGAAGCACTTTCAGCTCTGGAGGATACTTCAGATCCGGATAAATTCGCAGATCTAGTCTGCTCACTTCTACAGATATCCGTTGAAAAGAAGGAAGATCTTCTTAAAACCGTAGATCCCGTGAAAAGATTAGATAAAATATTGACAATACTCTTCGAGGAGATAGGGATACTCGAGGTAGAGGATGGTATAAAGAAGAGAGTAAAACAGCGTTTGGAAAAGAACCAAAAAGAATACTATCTGAAAGAAAAATTAAAGGCGATACGTGAAGAACTCGGTGCAGAAGAAGAAACAGACCCTATAATAGGAGAATTTAAAGAAAAATTGAAGAATGGGAATTATCCCAAATATGTAAGAGAGAAGGCAGAACATGAAATAAAGAAGCTACGAGAAACACCTAACTATTCCGCTGAAGGAACTGTGATAATGAACTATTTGGATTGGATACTGAATCTTCCCTGGACTAATTCCACCAGGGACAGATTGGACCTCAGAGTGGCGAAGAAGATATTAGATGAAGATCACTACGGATTGAAACAAGTTAAAGAAAGGATATTGGAATACATAGCAGTTAGAAAGTTGAATCCCGATCTCAAGTCTCCTATAATATGCCTTGTCGGTCCACCAGGTGTTGGGAAGACCTCTCTTGGAAAATCTTTGGCTCGAGCGATGAACAGGAAATTCGTCAGGATGTCCCTCGGGGGCTTGAGAGACGAGGCTGAGATAAGAGGGCATAGACGCACTTATGTGGGAGCAATGCCAGGAAGAATAATCCAACTCATTCGCAGAAGCAATACAAATAATTGTGTTATACTCTTAGATGAGGTAGATAAAATGGGGCAGTCCTTTCAAGGAGATCCTGCTTCTGCGTTGTTGGAAGTCTTAGACCCAGAACAGAACTCTGATTTCACCGATAATTATCTCGAAATACCTTTCGATCTATCCAAGATCTTGTTCATCACCACTGCAAATGTTCTCTACACGATACCACCTGCACTTAGAGATAGGATGGAAGTGATAAGGATCCCAGGATATACTACCTATGAAAAGATCAAGATAGCAAGAGGATTTTTGATCCCGAAGTTACTCAAACACCATGGTTTAGACTCCTTCGATGTAACCGTTACAGACTCGGCAATAAAGATAATAATAAGAGAATATACCAGGGAGGCGGGCGTCAGGAACCTTGAAAGAACCCTTGCCTCCATGTTTAGAAAAGTGGCACGTGAGGTGTTAGAAAAAGGAGTCGATAAGATAAGGATAAATTCGAGAAATGTGAAGAAATATCTTGGTATCCCTCTATTCACGGAACAAGAGCGTTTACCAGAACCTACCATTGGAGTAGCAATGGGCTTGGCTTGGACAGAAGCCGGAGGAGAGGTCTTGCAGATAGAGAGTGCTTTGATCCCGGGTAAAGGGAATGTACTCTTAACGGGAAATCTGGGGGATATCATGAAAGAATCCGCACAAATAGCCCTAACCGTTGTACGAACCAAGGCAAAAGAATTCAGGTGTGACCCACATTTCATTGGCAAAAACGATATTCATCTTCATGTGCCCGAAGGAGCGATTCCCAAAGATGGCCCTTCAGCAGGGGTTTCTATGGCAACATCTATCATATCCAGCCTTTCGAAGTTGAAGGTAAGGAATGATATAGCAATGACAGGTGAAATCACCCTTAATGGACGTGTCCTTCCAGTAGGAGGGATCAAGGAGAAGGTGATGGCAGCTAACAGAGTGGGTATAAAGACCGTTATATTACCTAAGGAGAACGAACCTCAACTATCCGAGGTACCCGAGAAGATCAAAAAAGAAATGTCATTCGTTCTCGTTAGAAATATAGATGAGGTGTTTAAGAGTGCACTTCTGAGGGAATGAGGGGATAATATGGAGAAATGCATTGCTTTCTCCATAGATATTCAGTTATTCGCTGATCCAGAAAGAACGGAGAAAGCCACTCCCAGGAGAAGGAGAAAGGCGAGAGAGGAAGGACAAGCTTCTTATTCTCGAGAGTTGACGAGTGCTTCTGCCTTTGTAGGAGTAATTCTCTTGATGTATTTTTATGCCCCAGTGATCTTGAAGAGTACGGAAGACCTGATAAGATACTTCGTTTCAATTCCTCTAAAAGCCAATCTCTCTGGTGGAACGGTGATGCATTACAACCAGCTCGTTACCACATACATATTTAAGATCACTTTACCCATAGGTTTAACCATAATCGCGATCACTATTTTGCTCGGTTTGTTACAAACGAGATTTCTCTTCGCCCCGAAGGCATTGCGTTTCGATCTCAACAGAATAAATCCGATAAAAGGTTTTCAAAGACTCTTTTCTTTTAGGTCTGTTATAGAGCTGATCAAGTCCCTTTTAAAGGTATCCTTCGTCGGCTTCATAGCATATATGGTTATGAAAGCGCATATAAGAGATATACTTTCATCGATGGATATGGGTTTAAGCGCTGGCATAACACTGTTTGCCAAACTCCTGTTCGAAATAGGCTTCAAGACAGGTCTCGCCATGCTCGCCATTGCCATATTCGATTATTTTTAT
>WFSK01000111.1 GCA_015486095.1 Thermotogae bacterium | reverse complement strand
CACGCCAAGAGATTTTTTCTTCTACGCAAACAATTACACAAAAGCCGATTCGGATGAAGAGAGGATTCACTTCTTCCCAGATCCAGATACTGCGCTTAAAACATTTTCAGAAGGAGCCCGAATGGCGAAGGGAACCACATCGGAAAAAGGGTTATCCCGTTCGTATTTTGCAAATCCCTTCGGGGCGATCCAAAAGAGGGCTGAGCATGAAAAGATAGCACGAACATTTATTACAGAGATGTTTAACGAAGGAATAAGAGTAGGCGAAATAAAGACGATGCTTGGGATAGAAGGATACGAAA
The DNA here is from genome assembly GCA_015486095.1 of Thermotogae bacterium. Lineage (GTDB taxonomy): Bacteria > Thermotogota > Thermotogae > B3-G13 > B3-G13 > B3-G13. The sequence goes on along the minus strand of WFSK01000111.1, from coordinate 6,452 downwards.
AAGAGGGGCCTTATTTGGCTGCAAAGGCTTTGTTAAAGGTGATCTCAGATCACCTTGGCTCCTAAGACCTCCTTCATGAACCTCAAAGCACATCTATGAGCATCTTTATCGAATGATGCGATACCTCTTTCGAGGATATCCGTTGGTATATCTCGATTTCTGAAACCTTCTACCGTGTAAAGAACACATATGTGAGTAACCACTCCACAGACTTCGACTTCATCTATACCGTTTTCCTCGATGACCTCTTCTAAGTTTGTCCTAAAAAAGGCAGAAAAACGAGTTTTTCTGATAGTGAAGTGCAAATCGTATCCCTTCAAGACATCCTCGATCTTACTCGTTAGACGAGCACCATAACTCCCCTCAATGCAATGCGGGGGGAACATTTGAAATTCCTTGTCTCTCATTTCATGCCAATCTTGAGTGGTGATCACCGGTAGCGATCTTCGCTCATATTCCTTTATTCTTTCTACGATGGCATCTTTTATATTTTCCGCATCTGGAAAGTAAAGTATCCCTCCCTCATCCACGAAGTCTCTTTGCATGTCTATAACTATCAACGCCTTCATATTTTCCCTCCTTTCAGTCTCTCTATTTCCTCTGCTTTCTCCAAATATTCTTCTTCGAGTTTCTTCTTCTCGAAGAGTAATTCGTTCAGTTTGACATAATCACTTTGTAAAGATGGAGATTCGAGTTCGCACATTATCTCCTCTAATCTTTTCTCTATCCATTCACTTCTCTTAGATAATTCCATCAATCTTCTTTCTATACGCTCCCGCCTTCTGCGCCTCTCCTTGAGTATATCATAATCCTTCCTACCTTCCTTGATCTCGCGAATCTTATCTTTCGAAGAGATATGTTGCATGATGTCCTTCCAATTCGAGGAATAATTCCCCTCGAAGATCCGAACACCAAACGGCAGAAGGAGGATTATCCTACTCACTACTCGATCCAAGAGATATCTGTCATGAGAAACCAGTAGCACAGTTCCTTTATATTCCTTCAAAATGGATTCTAAAACTTCTCTTGAACTCATATCGAGATGATTTGTCGGTTCATCTAAGACGAGGCAATTGAAATCTTGAAGGATCATCTTAGCCAACGATACACGAGCCTTTTCTCCTCCACTAATAACTCCTATCTTTTTGAATATATCATCTCCGTAGAACATAAACCTACCCAAATACCTTCTGACCTCGTGCTCTGGTGACATCTTCATAGATTGCCATATCTCATCTATTATGGTATTTTCATCGTTTACTATGGCATGCTTTTGATCGTAATAACCAAAACGAACATTATAGCCGATCTCTATTCTACCTTTAGTCGGTTTCTCTAATCCAACTAAGATCTTTAAGAGAGTCGTTTTACCGACCCCATTCTTCCCTATTATACCCACCTTTTCCTCTCGCTTTACGACGAAAGATACGTTATCGAATATCCAGTGCTCATCGAATTTTTTGCCGAGTTGCTCTACTTTCAGTATGTAATAACCAGTTCTATCCGATGATGGGATGTGTATTTTGAATCGCTCAAGAGTCTTATCTTCAACAGGAACGTCTGGAAGATCCTCTTTTAACCTCTTTAGATAATGCTCTTTACTCCTGGCTTGCTTGGCGAACTTTTCCTGGCTGTATCCAAGCGCTCTATAACGCTCGATCATCTTCGTTACACGTTTTATCTCCTTTTGTTTATCGTTGTACTCTTTTCTCACGGTTTTAAGTTTTAATTCCTTCTTTCTCACGTAATCCATATAGTCAGTGTTGTAAACGAAAACAGACCCGTTGAGTATCTCGAATATGCGATTACATATGTTCTTTAAGAAATATTTATCATGAGAAACAACAACTATCGCCCCTCCGTAGTTCAAGAGATAGCTTTCCAGGAATTCTATGCCACTTAAATCGAGATGATTGTTGGGTTCATCTAAGAGAAGGAGATCGTAATCTCGAAGGAGCAATTTACCCAGCTTTGCCTTACTCATCTCGCCCCCACTCAGTGTCGATATCCTTTGTCCCCATTTTTCTTTGGGAAATCCTAAACCCATAAGAGTCTTCTTTATTACATATTCATAATCATATCCCTTTAATGTATCGATCTCCTTCAAAAGGTGTTCATGATGCTCTAAATCATGTTTCGAAGCATTTCCTTTTGATATCTTCTCTTCGAGATCTCTTATCTCGTTTTTTATAGAGATAATATCTTGAAAGACCATTTTATACTCTTCAAAAAGGGTATTATTCGGAGATAGATCTGAAATTTGATGCTGATAACCTATCTTTATTCCCTTTACCCATTCCGTTTCTCCATCTGCAGTAGGTAGAATCCGGGCTATTACATTCAAGAGAGTAGTCTTACCAGCACCATTTGAGCCTATCAACCCTATCTTATCTCCCTTATTTATTTGAAAAGAAACATTCTTAAGGATATCGTTTGCACCTATACTCACATTCGCATTCTCTATTCTGAATAACATCATCTCCTCCACCCGATTTTACATTGTACCATACACTTGAAATTCATCGTAATACTAACTTTGCCGCGAATTTTGCTTATACCTACAAACGAAAGGCATATCTCGATATGCGAAGTAAATCTATCGTTGTTTCGAGGCAGATGTGAGTGTACCCTATGCTTACAACAGCCTCTCAACAACGATAGCGGTTTCGCTGAAAAAGAAATAGTGGAGTCGAGCAACGTCTTCACTTACATTAACGATGCACATCGAGACACCACAACAAACTCCATGAGGTAGGAGGCATATCTCGACGTGCAAGTATTGTGAACGGTTGCGAAGCTGGAGGAAGGTAGCATATTGGCGAGAAACAGGATGTTTTGAGTGCATCGGCATTCAAGGAAGAATGCTCGATGCTGACCAATATGCTACCGACGAAAGCGAGCAACGTGTTCGTTCACATTAACGATGCACATCGAGATATCCCTTCTACCGAATTGCTTAGATTTTCATCAACACAGTTTGACATAGAGCCGCTATGAGTTTTGAAGATCCTAAAGAAAAATGGTATTATATGAGATGTGAAAAGTATAAAGATCATTATGATATCGTTAGTAATAACGATTATCTTTTTATCCCTTATCTCTTGTGAAAAGGGAAGAGTTGATGTTAATCCACCCACTGTATCTTTGCTTTCAACTCCTCCTTCTAAAACGGGTACCTCAACCGTCGTCTTCGAATGGAAAGGTGAAGACGATACTACCCCTGCCACCGAAATCAGATACTATTTCTCCGTTTCCGCTGTGAAAGAGAGAAACAAAGAATGTATATATTCTGCCACAAATTCTTCTGCAACATCGGTATCCTATCATTTCCCTTCGGGAGGCAAATATCGCTTTGAAATATCGGCAAAAGATACGAAAGGTAACATCTCTAAACCTCTGAGTTATGACTTTACCATCGATCTTACCCCTCCCTCTACTCCTGAGGGGTTCATGGTCTCTTATGATAGAAATGAAGGACGTATAAATATGAAATGGGAAGCAGTATCAGATGAAGATTTAGCACATTACAAGGTTTATAGATCCATTGATAACGAGAAATTCGAATGCATAGGGATCACATCGGATACCCATTTCGAGGACCTGCCGAGTACAAATCATATATTCGTTTATAAGGTATCAGCCGTTGACGATGTTGGGAATGAAAGTGCATTTTCCAAGCCAATAGAGGAAAATCTTATAGATGTCTCTCCCCCCCGTATTTTATACGCAAGGTTCCCTAAATTCGCAAATAAAACTAACGTAGATGTAGTGCTTGGTATCATGGATAACATAGATAGAGATAAAAATATCGAGGTATTCTACAGATTGGATAGTGGTAGTGAGTACTCCACACTTTTAAAACGTTTGTCTTTTCAAAACCTCCATAACGGCAAACATACTGTAGAGATCTGGTTAAGAGACTCTTCAGGGAATACTTCTCCACATTATGAATACTCATTTATGATAGACACTAAGAAACCCACAACCGTTAAAAATCTATCAGCTACTTATGATGTGGATAATGAAGACGTGGTGTTGAAGTGGGATGAAGCAAAAGATACGGATTCAGGATTGGAAGGATACAACGTGTATGGCAAGATCATAGGGGAAAAAGAATGGCAAAAATTCAATGTATCTCCTATAAAATCTACGCATTTCAAGGTCCCAGGTATTGGCGATGGAGAAGTTTATCAATTCGCGATCGCAGGTGTAGATAAAGCTGGCAATGAAGGCATAATGTCTTCACCTTCCCTCATGTTTGGTGGCAAGTTAGAACAAATACGAGAACACGAAATCGAGGGAATAAATGAGAACGCAGAGTTATCGGATACAACTCTTCCTTACCGAATGAAAGGAGTGATAAGACTCAAAGAAGGACAGTTCCTTCAAATAGACCCAGGGGTTCATATCATATTTGAAAAAGGGGCAAGAATAATATTGAATGGAGGAATACTCAAAATAGGCTCATTGGGAAGTTCGGATGTGGTCGAGATCGAAGGCAAAGCATCTTCTCCTGAAATATGCGGAGAGAACGATTCCGCCTTGTGGTTCAAGAACGTTAAATTATCTTCGATCGGTTTGCGTATGAACGATAGTAAATGTATCCTGGACAACGTACAGATCTCCAACGGCTATATCGAAATGAATGAAGATAAGAAGGTTTCTATAAATTCTATGTGCATGAATGGAAGTAGTCTACATATCTCCAATTGTCAAGATGTAAATATAGAGGATATGGAGATCTCTTCTGCTCCATCGTTGGGAATGATCGTCTCCCGATCCAATTTGAGGATAGAAGGTTTAAAGATCAAAGGTACGAATGAAGGAATAGAGGTGAAAGAATTGAGTAAAGTTGAAATAACAGATGTAGATATCAAAAATGTGAAGAATTTTGCAGATGTTTCCGAACTTTCATCCCTTTCTATCACAAATGGAAGAATTCAGATAAATGAAAATGGCATCTCGATAAAGAATACCTCTAAGGTACAAGTAAGAAATATCCAGTTGAGTGGTGGTACAATTGGAATAAAAGCGAGTGGAGATTCCTCAGTCTCACTATCAGCAAATACAACTATTTCTTCCTTTATTACTGCCTTATCCATATTCGATTCAAACCTAATGCTCAACGGGGTAAATATAGTGAAATCCAAAACAGGTATATTGTTGAGAAATAGCTATAATTCTTTGAAAAACGTAAGATTGGTGAACAACACAATAGCTATCGATACCGATGATATCCCTGATCTGTTAAAAGAAAAGAATGAACTCCATTTTTCCAATAACGAAGAAGATATTTTACACTAAGAAAATCTACCTTTCATCCTATTGAAAATACCATTGGAATGAGAATTCACACTTATTCCCGCTTCCTTGGCATATCTTTCCAGTAATTCACGTTCAGCAGGGGTTACCCTCTTCGGTATCTGAATATCCAACTTAACATATTGATCCCCAACCCTACCAGTTCTATCGTTCTTTATTCCCTTGTTTCTCAATCTAAATGTCTCTCCATTTTGAGTGCCTGGAGGGATCTTCAATTTCACAGTCCCGTAAAGTGTTTCAACTGGGATCTCTGCCCCTAAGATCGCCTGTACGAAGTTTATACCCTTCCTAAGATAAATATCATTACCTCGTCTTTGAAAGTAGGGATGTTCTTTAACGTGGATGATTATATAGAGATCTCCGTTTCTACCCCCGTTTCTACCAGCATTTCCTTCACCTGGAACCCTGAGTCGCATTCCATCTTCTATCCCAGCTGGGATTCTGACTTTTATCTTCTTCTTCCTGTTCAATATACCGGTGCCCCTACAAGTATGACAGGGTTCCTCTATGATCTTTCCTGCTCCTCCACAGAGGGGACAAACTGTAGTATTCCTGAAGTAACCAAAAAAAGTTCTCTTTTCCTCGACAACCATACCAGTCCCGTTACAGCGAGGACAAGTCTTAAATGCCGTGCCATTTTTTGCTCCCGTACCATGGCAATCTGGACATACTTCTTTATGGGTGATTTCAACTACTTTTTCAGCTCCAAATGCAGCGTCCTCAAAAGAGATGCTGAGTTCGTATACAAGATCTTCTCCATTTTGCGGACGCACTGAGGCTTTTGTCGTCGTTCTCGTTCGACCAAAAAAGGTATCGAAGATATCACCGAAATCCCCAAATAGGTCTTCTATTCTGCCGAAGTCCTCCTCACCGAAATCGGTAGGCGGAATATTCCCTACCTTGCCAAATCTATCATACTGAGCACGCTTCTGTGGGTCACTCAATACTTCATAGGCTTCTGTGATCTCTTTAAACTTCTCTTCTGCTTCTCTCCGATTATTCGGATTCAGATCGGGGTGGTATTTCTTTGCCAGCTCCCTATATGCCTTCTTTATCTCTTCTTGAGAAGCGTTGCGATCGACACCCAATACCTCATAATAATCCTTATTGCCCATTTGATTCACCAGACT
>WFSK01000110.1 GCA_015486095.1 Thermotogae bacterium | reverse complement strand
TCTTGCTACCCTCTTTCTTTTCTTTTTATGAGCTTAATTCATTTTAATACATTTTATGGTGAGATGTCAAACACACGCGCTTTTGAAGTGTATCAACTCGGTAAAAGGCGCATCGAGATATACCTCCTACCGAATTTGTTTAGATTTTCATCAACACAGTTTGACATAGAGCCTCGGGAAGACCCTTCAAACAGACTTTGCAATAGATGGATTGGAGAGATAGAGCTGTAAGATCAACGATGCGGATATCTTATCCACCTTCTTCTTTCTTCTGGTACTCGATATATCTTCTTCTTTAAGAATGCTGTTCGCCATGTTGGTCGTAAACCTTTCATCCACCAATTTAACCGGAATTTTGAGTTGCTCTGAGATCGTATGAGCGAACTCTATGGCTCTCTTTGCCATCTTAGAGATACTACCATCTGTGTTCAGAGGTAATCCAACGAGAACCTCTTCTATTTCCCGCGATAAGAGTATATCTTTAAGGTTCTCGATAAACTCATCATCCCTCTTCAACGTTGTTAGAGGATGAGCTATTCCGAGCGCACGATCTCCCACGGCAAGCCCGCATCGTTTCGTCCCGTAATCTATCGCGAGAACTTTCAAGCTTTCATACCACCTCTATTGTATAAGAATTCTTTGAGATAACCTCGCCTTTATCATCCATCAATTCTAACTCGATAGTGTATACCCCCTTTTCCGTTATATCCAATTTTATAGCTTTATCGCCTATAGGAGGATAAGATGCATGCTTTACATCGTTGGCGGGGATATCACCTATCTCCATCTCTTTTTCTGCCATTGTCTTTCCTTCCCTCGATACCGCTATCTTGGCATGTGTACCCTCGTATCTATTTGGTGTATCGTTAACAACCCAGATGCTTGATATACCTCTCTTTGTTAACGTATCAAGACCCACCTTTTCTCTATCCATATCCATACCGATCAATATGGGCTGATACGCGGTCTTCAGGGCATGATATCCCTTCTTCGGTCTCCTGAAGTAATCCACAACGCTCCAGGTTATCGCATTCCAATCATCTACGAACATGAACTGGAATATTCCCGTTATCTTGGAATATTTGTTCTTCCGATAATTTTCTATCGCATACTTCAACAACTTCGCTTGATATTCCTGACTGTTTTCTACGAATTCTTCTATGGAGTTCCCCATCTCTACCTTGGCCACGTTGAAGGTCATATCGTATTGAAAGTCGTGGTATGCCCAGACGGACCATTTAGGGGGCCATAACTCATCCTCCTTCATCATTTCTCTCATCGTTTCTACATTTGGTAGTGCTTGGGCTCCGAATTCGTTAACGAACGGTGCACCTGGAAGGGAATGAAACTCGTAGTAATGGGATCGATACCATCCGGGATAGGGATGATAAACGAAATCGGATGCTATATCTATATATCTTGTAGAATCTTTTGCCTTAGCTACCTCATATAATAAGGGATCGAGTGTATTTCTGTTGACACTCGGTTCGTTGTGACAACACCAAACACATATACTCGGATGGTTATAGAACTGATCTATCATATCTTCGAGCTGTTCAACGGCATTTTCAGCAAAATCATCCGTTTCTTGATAGCTCCACTGAAGTGCGAAATCTTGCCATACCAATATTCCTGCCTCATCGCATGCATCGTAGAATTCTTGACGATTAACGTGGGCATGAACTCTTACAGCATTCACATTAGCTTCCTTCAATAATTTTATATCTCTCTCTATCATATCGCTGTTGTATTCGCTTAACCATTGCGTTGGAATGATATTCGTACCCCTTGGAAAGAAGCGCTCACCGTTCAGATACCAATTCCACCCATCATCTATCTTTATCTCTCTTATACCGAACTTCGTCGAGGTTTCATCCAGGATTTCCCCATTTGCATCCAATATCTTACACTTAGAACTATACAGATATGGTATCCCTCTGTCCCACGTAGTCCATAACCTGGGCGAATCTACCGTCTTCACGATATGTACTCTACGTTTTCCATGGTAGGCGAAGAGCTTTTTACTCACCTCAAAATGTTGTTCGAATCCTATGCCAGATACTTCCAGGTCCACGTTCACGTGTTGAGGAGCATCAGCATTTTCAATGGATATCTCTACATCCAGACGCGCCCTTCCATCTTCCAAGAGTATAGGGGATACTTTGATCTCGTCTATATGTATCTTGTTTTTCTCAACGATCGATACATCGTTCCATATGCCACCCGTGTTCATGTCCTGTCCATGTTCTGGATCCCAGCTGCCTGGACGTGTATCGTGATGATTGAATATCCCCTTTATCAAGTACTTTTTGTTAGGCCAGACATCGGGGGATTCACGAGGAGAATCCACTTCGACTTCCAGAATATTTTCACCATCTTTCAACGTATTGGTTACCCGAAAGGAGAATTCCTGAAAGTATCCTTCATGCTCTCCTACCGATCGACCATTCAGTTTGACTTTGCAAAAGTAATCAACGCCTTTGAATACGAGATAATACTCTTTATCCTCTTCGAGTGATATCTCGAATCGCCTTTTATAAAATACCTTACCACTGTGATCCAATCCCTGAAGATACCAATTGGATGGGACCCGAATATCATGATATTCTTCACTATCACTCAATCGATATTTCCACGTTCCGTTGAGATAATATTCTTTCATAAAGCGCCTCCTTCTTTTAGGTAATCATATAAACTCCTTACTCTTATCTTCTCCGACGAACATGTTACCTTTTTTCTCATCGAGGGTACCAGGGTGAAAAAATTATCCGAAGGAAGACAGTTATCTTCGGTTTCCATGTATACTCCAAATGCCGGCCGCTTGCACTGGAAGATCAGGCTATCTCCTTCCCTCACGTATGTTAATTCTGGATCCATCAATCGCATATTCCTGAATTCATTGAAGAGAAAATGATTTTCATATCTCTCTCCATCGTATTCCGCAGAGAGGTAAACCACTGTGTTAGATAGTATGTCTAAGGGCAGCACATCTGTGGAGATGAGATCGATCGTAGAAACAGAATCTCGGAGGATCCGAAGCATCCCGTATCTTTTCTCCCACATCTTTTCTCCCTTCAGACTCCAGATCTCCAACGAGACTTCCATACTCTCGTCTTCTTGTAGATCACTCACGATCATGACCTGGATAGCTTGCTCAGAGGGTTTATAATCCACGAAGGGGAGAACAGTAGCATAGAACTTTTTGGTGTAATAATACAATGCCTTGGGTCTTTTGAAATAATCTATGCACGACCAGCTGAAGACAGGCCAGCTATCGTTGTACTGCCAGTAGAGTGTCCCTGCTGTCCTATATTTTCTTGCTCTCCAATGCTCTATGCCAAACTTTATGGCTTCGGCTTGATTGAGCTGCGATAGATAAACGATTGTATCGAATCTCGTTATTATACCGAAGTGTAGATTTATGAAATGCAATATCCTTTCCTGTCCTTCTACCTGTTTGTTGTGATTCATTATGACAGGATGAAAAATTTCCTGTTCTTTCTTTTCAGCGAAGAAATCGATCGTCTTCGGATCGGGGGCAGATTGGAATCCGAATTCACTTATGAATCTACCTTTTTCGTGGGCATAGCCCTTATAATCTACCCCACCCGACCAAACGTTCCATACGTGACGATCGCCTGACTTTGGGGAATTCGCCTTGTCTCCCCCATATGGACTCGAGGGCCAATAAGGTCTCGATGGATCTTCTCTTGCACATATCATGGGAAAATCGTTTAGATATAATTTGTTGCCAAGGTATTCACCGTTAACTTTGTGTGTCATCATAGGCCATTCGTCGAATCCCCAATTGTTTTCGTTGTTTCCACACCACAGGACTATACTCGAATGATAACGCAATCTTCTTACCACTTCTCTTATCTCTTTGTTACTCAGTTCTCTAAACCAATCGAGGTGATCGGGGTATTCTGCACAGGCGAACATGAAGTCCTGCCACACCATTATTCCCAGTTCATCACATAGAGTGTAAAATCTCTCATCCTCGTATATACCACCACCCCATATTCTTAACATATTCATATTCGCTTCTTTTGCCATATGGAGAAGTTTCTCGTAGTCTTCGGGTTTTATCCAACTCAAGATGTTATCGGCAGGTATCCAATTCGCACCTTTTGCGAATACACGTTTGCCGTTGATGGCGAAGATGAAGGATTCACCTTCAGAATCTTTCTCCTTTATTAACTCTATGGTGCGAAGCCCTATTTTCTTCTTTTCACTGTAGACCTCAATGTCCTTGTATTTCAACTTGAACTCGAATGTGTACAGATATTGTTCTCCCATACCGTTTGGGAACCACAATCGAATATCTTTTAGAGAAAAAGAACCATCGAAGTACATCTCATTAGCGATATTTTTCACCGGAAATTCTGCAACGGATTCATCGTTTATCTTTACTTCTACTATATAATCCTGAGGTGTATCTATTCTCTTAGCAGAGGTCACATATCCTGAGACCCTTATGACCCCTTCTCTATCGTGAAGTTCCTCCAGATACGCCGTACATCCTGTTAGTCTTGCCTTCTTATACGATTCTATGTACACGGGTCGCCAGATACCCGATGTCACAACCCGAGCTCCCCAATCCCACCCATATGAATACTGAGCCTTTCTGATATATGGTCTCGAGGATTCTTCATGTGTGGAACCGATCTTGCCATACATTCGCTCGAGTGTCCGGGGCCACTTTACGGGTGATTTTATATTGACCTTCAACACGTTTTTGCCTGTTTTGAGCACATCTTTCACATCGAATCTGTATTCCAAGAACATGTCTTCTGTACTACCAAGATATCTATCGTTTAGATAGACATCCGAGATGGTGTCTATGCCCTCGAAGACCAATTCCACATTTTCTTCACTCGACAATGTATCTAACTCAAACTCCCTTGTGTATTGCCAGGACCTATCTTCAAGTACTTCCATAGTTTTTTCGTTCAAACCCATGTAAGGATGCGAAATCAGGCTTCGAGAGATAAGGTCACCTTGTACAGTTCCGGGTACATTCCCGATGATCTTAAACTCACCCTTATCGTCTTCTATCTGCCATTTTCCATTTAGAGAAACGATCATTTTTCATCAACTCCCTTTAGTTAATAGCCATTCTTTATGAAGTGTGGGAACATCTTCAATTAGTCCCTTCGTATAAGGATGGTTTGGATTCATTATCACCTGCTCTGCATCTCCTTCCTCCACTATCTTACCGTTGTGCATTATGAAGATGCGGTCGCTCACATAATATGCCAATCCTATATCATGGGTTATAAACATTATGGATGTTCCCTGTATATTTCTGAGTTTTTCGAAGAGCTCAAGAATGTTTGCTCGAAGAATAGAGTCTATCATCGATGTGGGCTCATCTGCTATCACAAGCTTGGGTTTTATTATGAATATCCTCGCTATCATTATTCTTTGCATCTGACCCCCACTCAGTTCAAAGGGATATTTTTCCAAGACATCATCTGGATCGATGTTTACATCTTCCAATGCCTTTACTATGATCCTGTCTTTTTCCTTATTGTTAAAACTCTTATCTAATATCTTAAAAGTATCCCTTAAGACCTTTTTAACGACAAAGAATTGGTTGAAACTGCTAAACGGATCTTGAAATATTCCTTGAACATTTTGCCAATAAGCTCTCTTATTCACGTACTTTATATCCTTATCTTCAAATACAATATTCCCGGATGTCGGTTTAAGTAAATTCAGTATCATATGTGCGGTTGTAGTTTTACCACTACCACTTTGACCTACTAAGGAGACTATCTCTCCTTTGTGAATATCGAAACTCACATGGTCAACGGCGATGACCTTTCTCCTTCCAGAAGAAAATACTTTCGTCAACTCTTTAACCTTCAATATTACATTATTAGATGATGACATTTTGCTCTACTTCTTTCTTTTTCAGTGGATGAATGCACCTGACCTCCCTGCCATCTACTTCTTTCATATCCGGTTCACTTGCTTTGCACTCTTCCGTTACATATGGGCATCTATCAGCAAATCTACAACCTTTTATCCGTTTACGTAGATCTGGAGGACGGCCAGATATAAGAGGTAATCTTCTTCCCCTTATCCCCTTTTCGGGGACTATCACGGAGGACATGAGTATCTCGGTGTACGGATGACGAGGGGCGAATATGATCTGTGACATCGTTCCAATCTCCAGGATAACGCCTGCATACATGATAGCGATCCTATCTGCTACGTGTCTTAGGAGTGGTAATTCATGGGTAATGAAGATCATACTCTTGGTGATCTTCATTTCCAGCAATCTTTTCATTAGTGATATAACTTGCTTTTGTGAAGACACATCTAAAGCCGATGTGGGTTCATCGGCAACTACTACTTCTGGATTCATAAGGGTGGAGATAACCACGATCGTCCTCTGTTTCATACCCCCACTCAGTTCGAATGGATATGCCTTTAACACGTCTTTTGGAAGCGAGAGAAGTTCAAAACGTTCTTCCGCTCGCTTTATAGTTTCTTCTCTCGAAAGATTCGGTTCATGCTCTTGCATAACATCTGCGATGAAATCCCCTATCTTCAAGGTTGGATTCAGTGCATTCATAGCACTTTGAGGTATAAAGGATATCTTCTTTCCAAGAATAGATTTCCTGAGAGTCTGTTTATCGGCCCTTATTACATCGATTCCATCAAGGATTATCTCTCCCCCATTGTATCTCAAAGGAGGGAAGAACAATCCACTTAAACAAGATGCCAGAGTGGACTTTCCACATCCAGATTCACCGGCTATACCCAATACTTCACCTTCGTGGAGAGTTAAAGTAACCCCATCAACTGCTCTTAGTTTTTCACCCAAGCGCAGTTGATAGTAGGCTTTAAGATCGCTTACTCTTAACAATTCTTTCATATCAACTCCTGAGTCTTGGATTAAAGACTTCATCCATCCCCGTATTCATGTACAGCAATGAAAAAGTTATGATGGCAATAGTAAGTGCAGGAGGAATGAATGCCCACCATGCCCCTGTTCTTACCGCTTCGTAGAGAAGAGCCCAGGATAACATGGTCCCCAAAGAAACCGTGTTACTCGGACCCAATCCCAACATACTTAAACCTGCCTCTGCCAATATACCGCCAGCCACCTGAAGAACAAACACCATGAATATATAAGATAACATGTATGGCAGTATCTCTTTTACCATGATCTCTATGTAGTTCTCACCATTTAACTTTGCCATCTTCACATGTTCCCTTGTCTTCAAACTCGAGGTTTGAGCTCTTACCGCTCTTGCCGTCCAGGGCCAACTCGTGATCCCGATGATCAGTGCAAGTAGAGTCAGCGATCTGGATTTAAGACTCACGGATAGAAGGATCAGTATCACGAATGAAGGAACCACGAGAAAGAGATTCGTTATACTATTCAGGATGTTATCCACGGTTTTTCCTATGTATCCTGCCGTTGTACCGATTATCGTGCCGATTGCAGTTGCAATTATACCAGATAACAGGCCAACATATATAGAGGTCCTCATGCCATATATGAGCTCTACCATGACATCTCTTCCAAAGTTATCCGTTCCGAGAATATGTTCTCTAGAAGGAGGTTCGTAGAGTAATCCCACCATATCCATGGGATCCTGCGAATCTATCGTTGTAAATATAAGACCTCCTAACAACAGTGAGAAAAAGATACATAATCCTATTATAAATTTTTTAGATCGCAACAACGTAATTAACAGTTTTATGATTCATCCCTCCATTTGAGACATTCTTATTCTGGGATCCACTATCCCGTATATAAGATCTATTAAAAAATTGGCGAAGAGAACCGCTATTGTGATGACGAGGGTCCCTCCCTGTATGAGTGGATAATCCTGCTGACGGATTCCGTTAAAAAGCCATGTACCTATCCCTGGATAGGAAAAGACGATCTCAGTTATTAG
>WFSK01000109.1 GCA_015486095.1 Thermotogae bacterium | reverse complement strand
GGCACGATCACACATGGAAAACCCGGCATAACAGATATTATTACAAATATGGATGAGGAAGATTTTCTTTCGGTGATCGCCTCGATCGAGGAGAATTCTGAACATCCCATTGCCAGATCCATAGTCGAGCATGCCAGAACTAAAGGCATTAAATGGAGCAAAGCAAAGAATTTCAAAGCAATGGCTGGTAAAGGAGTAAGTGCGCAGATCGGAGAAAAGACATATTATGTTGGTAGTCTGAGATTCATAAAAGAACAGAAAGTGTTTCCCGATAATTTCTTATCACATATGAATACCTTGGAAAGGGAAGGAAAAACCTTAATAGCGATGTCGGATAGAGATCATGTCCTTGGCATTATCGCAGTTGCCGACACGATAAAGGAAGATTCCAAAAGTGCGATCGAAGCCATAAGATCGATGGGAATTTCTACCGCGATGTTAACCGGTGATAATGAGACGACTGCGAAGGCAATAGCTAAAAGTGTAGGAATAGATACTGTAATAGCAGAGGTATTACCCGACGATAAGATCGAAGTTATCAGAAAACTCCAATCACAGGGAAAGGTCGTGGCAATGGTAGGAGATGGGATCAACGATGCCCCTGCGCTTAAGCAAGCGAATGTGGGAATCTCCATAGGGACTGGTACTGACATAGCCATAGAAGCCGGGGATATAACACTCATAAGGGGTGAGTTATCAGGAGTAGTCAAAGCGATAAGACTCTCGAGAGCAACCTTCAAAAAGATAAAGCAGAACCTATTCTGGGCGTTTTTTTACAATGTAGTTGCAATACCACTCGCCGCAATAGGATTCTTACATCCTGTTATCGCTGAAATAGCAATGGCTTCGAGTTCGGTCAATGTGGTTACCAATTCCTTGCGATTGAAAAGAATTTCACTTGACGAGAAAGGAGGTGAGAAGCCGTGAAACACATTGACCCGGTTTGTGGAATGGCAATTAAAGAAGGCGATGAAGCAGAAAAGTACGAGTATAACGGAAATACATATTATTTCTGTAGCGAAGATTGTTTTAGAGAATTCAAAGAGAATCCAGAAAAGTATATAAAAGAAGAAAAACATCATAAAGGTTGTTGTCACTGATGTGTTAAAATAATGAGGTGGGGAATCCTCACCTCATTATGATTTTTTACTTTAGAAAGGGGATGTTTCAATGCCTCAAGCAAAGTTGCCAAAACATATAAACGTTCTCAAACTGATCTCGACGGCAAAAGGACACCTATCGGGAATAGAAAAGATGATAAAAGAAGATAGGTATTGTATAGATATCTCAAACCAACTTCTGGCCGTAATATCGATATTGAAAAAGGCAAACCTGGAAGTGTTAAAAAAACACATGGAGACATGCATAAGAGATGCGGTAAAAACTGGTGAAGTCGAGCAGAAAATAGAAGAATTGAAATTGGTACTACAATACATAATCAATAAGGGATAAAGAGCAAAAGGTCTTTATCCCATAGAATGTCGATCCACATCCTATAATTTTTCCTCACCTTCGATACTTCACCCTAATGGAAGATTCCACAGAAATGGAAGATCGAGATAGGAGATATTCCAAATTTTCCTTTGCCTCCTCATATGCCTCCCATACAGGCCTTACCTCCAGGATATATCTTTGAACCTTGATATACTTTAGAAATTTTTCAAATGGAATAGCACCCCATCCAGGTGGTAAATGGAGATCGTGAAATCCAAACGGAAGTAATTTGACGTGATCGCCCGACGGTTTTTCAACCTTGCCGAAGTTATCATGCACGTGCATATGTATAACTCTATTCGCTATCGATGCAATCTGCTGGGAAAGGTCAAATTTAAGGTGCTTTGAAGATATATATGCATGTCCCAGGTCCAGAGTAATACCAACATTTTGTTTGTTAACTCTTTCCACCTGCTCTTTTAGATTCATAAGATCGGCTCCATAATCGAATAGAGTTTGTCCAGGCAGGCGCTTTTTGAAATTGGCAAAGGTTGAAAGCACAGAACAGGCATTCTCTACCCCAATATAAATACCTTCATTGCGGGCATCCTCTGCTAACTTAGACAGCTCTTCCACTTCTATCTTCATCGCATATCTTGCGTTTTCCTCAGAATCTTCTTTTATTCTATTGTAATTTATCAGACCACTATGATACACTATCATCTTTGAACCAATAAAGGAAGCAAGATCTATGACCGATGAGAAGACCTTCCTGTGCAAGTCAAGCTGCCGAAGATCCATTAAATTCAAGTAGTTTGGAGCGTGAATAGAATATTCGAAATCATACCTATCGAGTATCCTTTTGAGAGCAGCAACCTTTTTCTCCATCAGCATACCGTTAGCGATCACCTGAAGCCCATCCACTGGTAACTCCACTACCTCAAATCCCACCTTCTTAAACAGATCCAGCATTGAAATCAAACCCTTTGTGAGACTTGTAAGCGATGATGGATGCAAGTTGACCCCTATCTTATACCTCATTTAACACACCTCCTATAAATATTAATTTATCATGCTATTCCTTTACCACTCATCATAGACGTCTTCATCAGCACCTTCTGAAGTAAAATGAATAAGATCAAGGGTGGGAACATATAAAAGAGTGAGAGGGCTGCGATCACCCCGTAATCCACTACTTCAGTTGCCAAAAGACCTTGAAGCAAGGTCGAAAGTAAGGGCACATTTCCCGATAGCAATGTATAAACGTAGATGAAATCATGCCACGCAAACAGAAAACCCCATATAAACAAGGCTCCTATGCCAGGTTTGATCATGGGTAGGAAGATCATATACCATACCTGGAATCGTGTGCAACCATCCATTATAGCAGCTCTCTCTACATCCCAGGGTACCGTGTCGAAGAATCCCTTTGCCATCCAGATCCCCAATGGAATTTCTAAGGATGCTCTTGCCAGGGCAACTCCCGGTATCTTATATAGAAGTTTTGTATAAAACAGTAAAAAGAATATTGCTATCAAAAGGATCTGTCCTGTAATGGCATGAAGAGTTAACTGCAAAGATAAGAAGAAGGCTTTCCCACGGAATTCGAGTCTCGATAGGGCATAACCAGCCAACGTGCACACGATCGTTACCACAAAACCCGATATGGAAGCAAAGAGGAAAGTGTTCAGAAAGATGCCCCAGATACTCGTTCTTTCCAAACCCCAGGGAATCGGATTCCACAAAAAGCTAAAATTGGAAAAGCCAAATTTTTGAGGGATGATTCCCAACGTTATGCCTTTGCTAAAAGCCTGCATAAAAAAGGCGATGTACATTAATAAGAATGGAATAGTGATCAAAGAAAGTGATATATAAATCGTCCATTTACCCAATAATTTTCTCATACTTCTATCCTCGAACGTTCGATCATCTTTTTCATGCCAAAGCTCTTCAATAAGATTATAAGGAGGAATACGTTAACGGCTACGAGTACTACCATTATACTGCTTCCATAACCATATTGATAATTCTTGAATGCAGTGTTATATCCATAAAGTGCCCATACTTCCGTTGCGTGATACGGACCTCCTCCAGTGATCAGAAAGATATACACGTATGAGTTTATAAAGGACATCAAGTGCCATGCCGTCATAGTC
>WFSK01000108.1 GCA_015486095.1 Thermotogae bacterium | reverse complement strand
TGTGATGTATTCATTGGATGTGAATATATTATGGAACTTCGTTCCATCGGACAAGACGTAAAGTCTAGTCCCTACGGAAAATGGACAGGAAATAATCTTGTCCTTTTGAATCTATAACTAACAAGCGTTTACTTTTGGAACCGCTCTTATCGCTGTAGGGAATATCACGGAAACTACATCACCTGCTTTTAACACCAAATATTTCCTCCCAATCTTCATCGTCATCTTCAGAATTCAAAAGAGAATGTAGAGATGCACGATTCCATTCTTCATTGGTCCAATTGGGAATCCTTATATCTTCTTCATCTTTTGTGATCACTTCGAAATAATTCTTCATAATGGGTTGAGCAACCTCAATCCAACTCCAACAATTCTGTTTCGTGTGGATTCTTAGAAGGATTCTTTATTTCATAGGAGGCAAGGATAACCACTTCCACTTTACCTCCATCCATACATCCTTTCGTAGTATTTCATATACTCCCCACTCGTTACTCTGTTCATCCATTCTCTATTGTTGAGGTACCATTCTACCGTCTTCTTTATCCCCTCATCGAAGGGTATCGATGGTTCCCAGCCCAATTCATTGCGTATTTTGGAGGGATCGATGGCGTATCTTCTATCGTGCCCTGGTCTATCCTTCACATGTCTTATGAGAGATTCGTCTATTTCTTCATCTCCCGTCATCTCTCTTAGCAGTTCTATAATTTTGCTTACAATATATATGTTCTCCTTTTCATTGTGACCTCCAATATTGTATACTTCTCCAATCTTTCCTTTCTCCATAACCAAATCTATTGCCCTGCAGTGGTCTTCAACATAGAGCCAATCCCTTATTTGCTTCCCATCTCCATAAACAGGAAGTTCTTTATGATTCAGTGCGTTGTTTATCATCAAGGGGATCAATTTCTCGGGAAACTGATATGGACCGTAGTTGTTGGAACATCTGGTTATGTTCACAGGCATGCCAAAGGTCTCGTGATATGCCCTTATTACGAGATCGGCCGCGGCCTTCGATGCCGAATAAGGACTGCGGGGATTGAGAGGAGTCGTTTCTACAAAGAAACCTGTTGGACCTAAAGCACCATAAACTTCATCGGTCGATATCTGAATGAACCTCTTATCATCTTTCCATCTTCCATCGCGAAACCAGTGTTTCTTTGCAACGTCGAGAAGCACTTGTGTCCCGATCACGTTTGTCTTCAAGAATATCTGAGGATCTTCGATGGATCTATCGACATGTGATTCTGCAGCGAAGTTTATCACCGCATCTATTTCATCTTCTTCGAATATCTCGTCTATCTTTTTCATGTTCGTTATATCTTCTCTGATGAAAACGAAATTGTCCCTTTCGAGTTCTTCTTTTATATTCTCGAGGTTACCTGCATACGTCAGCTTGTCTATGCCTATCACTTTATCTTCTGGGTATCTTCTCAGATAATATTTTAAAAAATTGCTCCCTATGAATCCCGCTACTCCTGTTATTATTATCGTCATTTCATATCACCTTCTGTTATTATACTAAATTTTGCTTTAAAAAGTTTGTTATTCACCTTTTTAATGTCTTCTCCGTAACCGGTGCCACCTGCTTTCGACATTCTCCTCCGGTAGGCTTATCAACCAATCTACAAAGCTGTACAACAATATCCTCCGAGCAACTTGGCAAGTTCCTCTTTAATATCTAATAAAACAAACGGATCTAAATTTCTTATTTCCACAACTATATCTACATCACTGCTGTTTTCATATCTCCCCTTGCTACAGGACCAAAGATTCCTAATTTAGCAACGCCATATTTCTTTTCTAAAATGGGTTTGTATTCCTTCAGCCTATCTATCCATACACCTACCCCTGTTATCCGTAAATTTTCTCCTCGAAAACTTCTAAAATTCTCTTGAAAATATCATCCATATCATATATGCCCTGCGAGTTTTATTACAATTAATATAAAATTTTCAAACTTCTCTCCTAATCCCTTGTAGTTATTATACAGCTTCTGATTTCCCGTTGTAAAGACTCCGAATTGCCTCACGAAAAATATAAGTTGAGCAACTTCAATCCGACTCCAACGATCTTGTCTCGTGTGGATTCTTAGAGAATTCTTTATAGGAGGTGAGAATAGCTACCTTTGTTTTTACCTCCATCCATACATCCTTCCGTAGTATTTTTACATACCCCTCACTCGCTACTCTGTCCATCCATTCTCTATTAGGGAATTGATATGGACCGTAGTTGTTGGAACATCTGGTTATGTTCACAGGCATGCCAAAGGTCTCGTGATATGCCCTTACTACGAGATCGGCCGCGGCCTTCGATGCCATCCGCTTTCGACATTCTCCTCCTCCGGTAGACTTATCAACCAACGACAGGTTTTAAAAAACCTATCCCTACTGTAAAATGGGCAAAAAATGATCTCTGGATTACACTAAAGATAGAAGTCTGAAACCATATGCTGGTATTTCTAAGATGAATTCGTTCTTGGTAGCAGTGAATGAATTCTTATCGTTGATGAGATCTCTTATCGTGAAACTATTTCTCAACGTTAGTTTACCAACATCGATCTTCACGAACTTATCTTCTCTCGAATTGTTGATCGCTACTACGATCGTTTGATCATCTGAGTTTCTTGCATAACAATAAACGTTATTAAGGGTATAAAGAGAACGGAAGCTTCCCCTTCTTAAAGCAGGATTGTCCTTTCTCAATCCGATCATCTTCTTATAGAGATCGAGAAGCTCTCTATTTTGCTTTCTTTCATCCCATATGAATGGTCTTCTGCAATCCGGATCTCCTCCTCCATCCATCCCTATTTCATCTCCGTAGTAGATCACTGGGGCACCGATGTACGTCATCAAGAACAC
Source organism: Thermotogae bacterium (assembly GCA_015486095.1). Lineage (GTDB taxonomy): Bacteria > Thermotogota > Thermotogae > B3-G13 > B3-G13 > B3-G13. The sequence continues at coordinate 717 of WFSK01000108.1, read as the reverse complement.
CACTGCCAATTTCATCTTCTTCACATCGCCCTTACAATAGAAAAGAAAACGTGGCTTATCATGGCTCCCAAGAATATTGAACATACTGTAGTTTGCCCATTTCGGATAGCTTCCACGCAAAAAGCGAAGTCTACCATCGAATTCTCTGGCATCGCATTTCCCTTCGGCAAAGAAATCGACAAGGCTTTCCCATAACTTGTAGTTCATCACAGCATCTAAGCAATCACCTTTGAACCATGAAGTGGATATCCCCATCACTTCACCAACCACATAGGCATCTTCCTTCGCCTCTTTAGCGGTTCGTCTTATATCTCTCACGAAACTGGGTTCCAGATATTCCGTCGTATCGAGTCGCCAACCGTCGATATCTGCCTCTTCGATCCAGTACCTGACTACATTCAATAGATATTCACGAGTTTCAGGATTATCTGTATTAAACTCAGGCATATGAGGGATTCCACCCCAGCATCTGTAATTGGGTTCGGGTTCTCTTGCGAGGGGGAAATCTTTCACGAAAAACCAATCTCTATACTTAGAATCTTTTCCATTCTTCAGTAAGTCCTGAAAGGCGAAGAACTTCTCTCCACAATGGTTGAACACACCATCCAGGATTATCCTCATGCCTCTCTTATGAAGCTCTTTGACCAAATCTTTCAATACACCTTTATCACCGAATTGAGGGTCTATCTGGAAATAGTCCTCCGTATCGTACTTATG
>WFSK01000107.1 GCA_015486095.1 Thermotogae bacterium | reverse complement strand
GGTAATAGAAGCAGGGGTAGATATAGATTTCGATCGTGTCTATCGTGACATAGCTCCGGTAGATTCCATAATACAGGCCTGTGGAAGGTGTAATAGGAATTCTGAAAGGGGTAAGGGCTTGGTGCATGTATTCCAGTTGACAGACGAAAGAGGAAATTTATTCGCCTCTCACATCTACGGTGGCATACATATCGATATAGCGAATAGAGTTTTTGAAGGAGGAACTTTTGAAGAAAAGGATTTTCCCGATCTCTTCCAGCGTTATCTGAGAGAAGTTAGGAATAAAATATCACAGGATAGATCCCGTGAGATATGGCAGAGTATTCAGAACTTAAACTTCGAGAAACTCGATACCTTTAAACTGATAATGGATCTGCCGAATTACGTTGATGTCTTCGTTGAAATAGATGAAAAGGCTTCCAGAATATGGGAAAGATACGAAAGAGAAGTAGTAGAAGAGAAAGATTTAAGAATCAAAAAGATGAACTATCTAAAGATACGTAGAGCATTTAGGGAGTACGTAGTCTCCGTTCCTATAAAGAGTGTGAAGGGTTTCATCGAGGATACGAAGGGGAATATGGTGAGATTAAGGCGAGAACGTGTAAACGATTATTATAACGAAGAGACAGGCATGAAAAGAGATGAAAGTTCTTGGATAATGTTATAAATGGAAGTATCGTTGCCGCTTTTATAGCATGCCCCAGGGAAGCGTGGCTCTTATCAAGACAGATCACGGCAGATCAAGAAAATCCATATTTGATATTGGGAAGGCTCATTCACGAAGACAGTTACAGGAGGGATAAGAAGGAGATAATAGTAGACAACGTAAAAATAGACCTGATGGAAAGGGAAAACGAAGAGATCACCGTTGTTGGAGAGATAAAGAAGAGCTCTCGTTCAGAGGAAAGTGCGAGGATGCAACTCATATTCTATCTCTATAAGCTGAGAGAAATGGGAATAGAGGCAAAAGGGGAATTGCTCTTCCCGAAGGAAAAGAAAAGGAAGAACATCATACTGGATAAGCCTGCAATGGACGAAATCGAAAACATTATTGCGAAGATCGAAGAAATACTCGATAAACCTGTTCCTCCACTACCTCAAAGGATCAAATATTGCAGAGCCTGTGCATATAAGGAGTTTTGCTGGTCATGAAGAAGAGAATCTTTATATTTTCGAACGGTGAATTAAGACGAAAGGAAAACACCCTCTACTTCGAAAACGAAGAAGGGAAGAGAAAGTATGTTCCCGTTGAGAACACTGCAGAGATGCTGATTTTTGGTGAAGTTAGCGTAAACAAAAAGCTGCTGGAATTTCTAACCCAGAAGGAGATAATATTGCATTTCTTCAATCACTACGGTTACTACGTTGGCTCCTACTATCCTCGTGAGCATTATAACTCCGGTTATATGATACTGAAACAAGCAGAATATTACATGAATACGGCAAAGAGATTGGAGATAGCAAAGGCTTTTATAACAGGTGCCGTCGCTAACATTCTGAAATGCCTGATGTATTACAACAACAGGGGAGTGGATTTAAATGAAATAATAAGCAACATAAAGGAGCTTTCGGGTTCCCTGAATGAAGTCTGCGATGTAGATCAACTGATGGCAATAGAGGGAAACATTCGTAATATATATTATGAGAGTTTTGATAAGATAACAGCCAACGATGATTTCCTGTTTGGTAGGAGAACAAGGCAGCCTCCTAAAAATAGGATAAACGCACTGATCAGTTTCGGCAACACCTTATTGTACACCTTAGTTTTGTCTCAAATATACCAGACCCATCTGGATCCACGGATAGGATTTCTACATTCAACCAACTTCAGACGTTTTACCCTGAATCTGGATGTGGCAGAAGTTTTCAAACCCATAATCGTAGACAGAGCGATACTCACTCTGATCAACAAAAGAGAATTAAAGGCTTCTCACTTTGCGAATAGATTGAATGGAGTCTATCTAAACGAAAAAGGTAGAAAGATATTCGTCGAGAACTTCGAGAACAGACTAAAGGCAACGATAAAGCATAAAAAATTGAAGAGACAAGTTTCATATAGGCGCTTGATAAGGCTGGAGTTATACAAGTTAGAAAAACATCTGATCGGGGAGGAAAAATATAAGCCGTACATAACGGCCTGGTGATATGTTCGTCATAATGGTATATGATATCAATGAAAAAAGATGCAACAAGGTATTGAAGATCGGGAGAAAATACTTGAATTGGGTACAAAACTCCGTTTTTGAGGGAGACATAACATCGGCAAGATTAGAAGAACTAAAGAGCGAATTGAAGAAAGTAATGAAAGAGGATGAGGATTCCATCATATTTTATACATTTCGTTCAACTCACTACAGCGATCGTATAATAATGGGCGTTCAAAAAGGTGGAGAAGAAACCATAATATGAGCTTCTTCTTCACGAGTTCTTTGAAAATTGAATATTTTCCCTCAATGGATCACTCGTCGACCTATAATAACGTAAAAAGTACAGGGGTTCGACAACACTTAGAAATTGTGGAAAAGCCTTATCATCAGGGAAGGTAAAAGATAAGGCGTTCAATTTTTCATCATTTTTGGAT
>WFSK01000106.1 GCA_015486095.1 Thermotogae bacterium | reverse complement strand
AGGAGAAAGTAATGCATCCGTATAATCGGTGAGCTCTGCTTCTGTCAGACATACGTATAGATGTTCGTTAACTTTAATGGTTACTGGCATATTGACCTTCGATCGTATCTTCTCAAGGGGTGTTATGTTATAGCTCTCCTCGTAAACCGAGTCGTAACTGCCAGGCTGCCACCAAGTAGTGTAATCACCTGCGAATCGAAACTGCGTATCTTCTGAGGTTATCATGAAATCATTGAGATTTCTCTGTTTGGGAAGGGTATATCGGAACGCTATTCCTTCGTTATATGCTCTGAACACTAAATTCATCTGTCTGTGAGATGCTTTCTTCTCTTCAAGCTTAACGACGAGTTGGTTGTAATGGTCTCTGATCTCGCCCCTCTCTCCCCAAATGGGTTTCCAGATATGATCCGCACTGTTCCGGATAACATTCACGATCTTAAAGTCTTTATTCAGAGGTTTAATGGTCTCGAAGTGAAAACCTAAAGAGGAATCCAAGATGATGGGTTCATCCTCGTAGAATACGTTGTAGTAAGGGCTCCCATTTTCAAGGATGAAATCAATTCTTATCTTGTCATTGGGAGAATTCACACTTATGCTGGACTTAGAAACAGCTTCACCAACTGTCATCCATAACAATAACATCACTCCTAATATTAGCCCAGATCTTCTAAGCATATTCACCACTTCCTTAGAAAACAATTTTAATGAAACGTTTCATTAATATTGTAGGCTCATGATTAAAATGTGTCAAGTCAGACCTAAAAATCCCCACGGAATAGAATCGTTACCTCATTAAATTGTATGATATAATATGTGTTAGCGTTCAAAAGGAGTGTCAGGGGCTATGTTGATAACCAATGCTACTATATTCACCAATTCCCAGGATAGGCCGTGGATAGAAAACGGAGCAGTATACATAGAAGAAGGGGATATAGTAGAAGTGGGTAAGAAAGAGGATATAGAAAAGAAATATCGATATGAGAAAAAAGACGATCTAAGATTGGATGCGAAAGGACGTTTCTTGATGCCCGGTGTGGTGAATTTGCACACTCATCTTTGTGGTTCTCTGGCGCAGGGGATAGATCTGGATAGCACCGATCCTCAAACGTTCAAGCAGATATCAGAACGATACGACAAAACATTGGATTTGGAAGGGGTTTATTATTCTGCCCTCGTGGGAGCTGTAGAATCGGTAAAATCTGGTGTTACGATGATCTTCGATCATCATTCGAGCCCGAATGCGATAAAGGACTCGCTTAATTCCATATACAGTGCCGTTAGCAGTGTGGGTGTAAGAGCCTCTCTTTCATATGAAATATCGGATAGGAGTGGGAAACAAAAGGTATTCGAATCCATAAGAGAAAATGCCTCATTTCATGAGAAAGTATACGATCTATCCAATGAGATGATCTTCTCGATGATCGGTTTGGATTCATCGTCCGCCGTCTCCACAGATACGATAGAAGAGGTGAGAAGAACCATACCGGATGAAGACGTTGGCTTTCACATAAACCTCGGAGAGGGTGCGGAGGACAACAACGATTCTTATCTTAAATACGGTATGGGTGTTGCGGATAGATTGGCAAGGTGTGGGGTACTCAGAGCCAATACTATCGCTGCCCATTGTGTCAATATAAGCGATGAAGATAAAGATGTGCTCGCAACGAACGATACGATAATCGTGCATAATCCCGAAGCGGATATGAGTAATGCAACTGGAAAAGCAGATATAAAGGGATTGTTGGGCAGAGGTTTAACGGTAGGATTGGGAGATGCTGGCTTCGGTTACGATATGTTTCAACAACTCAGAACTGCCTACCTGCTGCATTGTGACTGGAGAAAGGAGATCTCAAAGTTCTATTCACAAACTATCGCTTCTATGCTCTTGAAAAACAATTATTCTGCGGTATTCAGATTGACTGGTATCCCATTGGGAAAGATAGAAGAGGGATACAAAGCAGATTTAGTTTTATTGAACTATTCCTCCCCTACCCCTGTGAACGTCGATAACTTTATCATCCATCTCATAACGACAGGAGGGATGAAACCAAGAGTCGATTATACGATAATAAATGGAAAGATCGTGGTAAAGGAAGGACGAGTTGTTACGGTATCGGAAGAGGAGATCTTTGAAACGGCACGTTCGATCTCTCGAAAGATATTGACAAGACTTGGAGGTGACTGAATTGAGAAGATATAATACGCTAACGCTCATAATAAGTATCGTTGTAACGGTCGTTATCGTGTTTCTATTTTTACCGAGGAGACATGTTGAGACACTCAGGGTTGAAGGAAATGGAAAGATCGTCGCAAAACTCTCTGCAGATGGGAAGCCTTTGCCAGATAAATACTTCGTGTACCTGGGTGATATGGATGCAGTGTATGGGGATTTCAAGGATTCATTGAACAAACCCATAGATAGGATCAGGGTAAAATTTGAATTGGCGCGCCAGAGTGCAGATGCACATCTTAAGGCCTATCTTAAAGAAAAAGGTGAGGCAGCCACGAATTTGAGTGTCTGGAAGAGTGAACACTCCTTTCACGTTGATCTCCTGGATCCTGCCATCTCCACGTACAACAAACTGAGTGATTCGAACAATGCTACGGATATTCGTAACATCTTATCTTCGATAACTTCGCTCGCCACGCTTGATCGATTGTCCTTGAAGATAAATGTCTATCTGCGCTTGATCGATATGAATGAACGGAAAGAGATGAATGCCATCAAAAAGGGTTTGAACATAAATGGTATAGAAAAAGAAGGATATTCGTTGAAGGAAAAGGTCGTGGATGCCATTGCAGATTGGTTAGACGAATCGAATGGAGGAAGAGGGGAGATCAAGTCATATTTGAAGAGACTCCTTGAGGATAGATATATTCCAAAACGATTAAAAGAAAAGTGCGAAACGATATTGAGGAGGGTGAAGGTCAGGGTACATGAAGCGTGTGCATTTCACTATAACTGGCAGGGTGCAGGGTGTTGGT
>WFSK01000105.1 GCA_015486095.1 Thermotogae bacterium | reverse complement strand
GTTCCAGTTCAGGTCGAAGGTACTTTCCTTCTCAGAAAAGCCTTCTACCACGTCGATCGCATAGTCGTTCGTGAGTACAAATGTCCTTCTAAAACTCGAATCAGGATAAGCACTTCCTGGATCGACTTGGGCACTGCTCACGTAAAATCCTTTTGTATCTCCATAGAAACATAATTTTCCTGTGGTATAGAGTTCTTGATCTCTCCCATCTACAACTACCGTGTTGTGAGATCTGGTAGATCTGTACCAAAATAGTTCTTTGAAGAGATAATTGCAGGTGCCAAGATCTTCGAAGAATCTCACGCCATCTAAAACGAACGTCAAATGCAGTTTATCTGGATGTCCATGTCCTCCACCATGATAACCGTAATCCACGTAAGAGTATATCCTATCGTTTCTGAATATAGCTAAACCCGTGGCGGGCATTAATATGGGAGAATTTTCCCGATCAGTCTGCGATGGTAAATTCCTTTGCATAGAGAAGAAACTATACCACTTGTTATCGCTTCTCTTCTTCTCGGAGTATGTCGAGCTGAGAAATCTTCCCAACCGCTTGTCTCCAAAGCGTGCATAAGCGATCTCATAGAGGGAAGAAAAGTCGCCAAGATTTTGTGCGTATTTAGAATCCTTTCTGCTTGGAAAAGTTCCATCGGGCATGATGGAATCGATCTGAGAGTAAAACATCTTTTTCAAGATGTCTCCATATTTTCCTCCGTAGATCTTCACCCCGTTTTCATTAGCGATCTCGGATAGCAAGACCATGGTTTCGAGTGTGGGCCAATGATAATTGTTTCCCTCGTACCACATGCCGTCGTCCAGGACACCATTCTCAAGTTGTACGAACAATCCATGTGGCCCTTTTAAAGAATATTCCACGATCTTGGGATTTTCGAAGAAAAAACCGACACTTCCCATTCCGTAGTTGTTCATGGCTTGCCTGTTGTTCATACCTTCATCGTAATCCATTATCGTATAAACTGCAGGATAGAAGAGATTATCCCTGACATCGTTGATGAATTCTACATTAACCGTATCTTTTACAAGACTCAATCCTATCATAAGATTACCAAGCCAAAGGGATTCCATGTAGGTCGATGGAAAGATCCTACCGGGGCCGAGTTCATTATCCCGATGAGGATACCATAGATATAAATTTGAATACTGTGATATGATATCTACAACAGCTTTCGAATATCTCTTATCTCCTTTAATGGCATAGAGCATGCCAAATTGGGCAACCTTCTCTGAGAGCCAGGAGTGAAAACCTCTAACCCATGAAAGATAATACTCAAGACCGGTATAATTTTTCCCACATTTGGGACATCTTCTATTGGATGGGTCGAATGGGTCAAATGTCAACGGTGTATTGTCTTCGGGACACGTTTCGTAGAAGGCTATCCCTCTTTCGAGTGGAACCAGCAATCTGCCTCGAGAGATCTCTTTTAAACCCTCATCCATCTTGTCGATCATATCTTTATACCATGTGCTGCTTTTATATAGTTCCCTCGCATGATCTATTGACCTTTCATTGGCGATGGTTATATACATCATGAAGCCTCCTTTGGATATTTTATATCGATGAGTTCCAAGAAGCCCTCATCTACGAATAGATTTAATAATCCGGGAAATAGTATTGGAAATCCCACAACACTGAGAACGGTTAAAAATGTGGATAGAAGGATCTGGACAAGTAAACCAAATGTATACTTTGGAGACTCTATACTCATCTTTGCCGAGATCAAAAAGGAGTACAAAAATCCCTTTCTCCTTTCTAATTCTATTGGTACGATGTAAATACTGAGAAAATCGAACATTAGCCATAAATAGAGGGTTGTAAAGAATAAGATAGAATCTATAAGAGTACTTTCTTCTTCCTTTTTCAAGAGAATGAGAAAGATACCCAGGAGGAATATGAAGATCATATGAATTGTACCTAATTCGAACCCAAATGAAAAATTATCTCTTAATTTTTTCCAGAATTCACTTAACCTTCTTTTCTTAGGATCAGAAGTGATAAAGGAATAAAAAGCTACAGTTGCGGGGCCTGCAAGAATAAGGGTTGAGAAAAATCCGAACCATAGAAGAGAAGGAATGATCAAATCCCATGCCTCCTTGTAATATCTTTTAAAAACCCTCTTAACTACTCTGCTTACACTGGGGTTCATTCGACCAATCCTATGTTTCTCCCGGTTTCAGGATCGAAAACGTGTATCTTATCCGGATCGAATAGAATGGGGATTTTGCTACCAGCTCCTATTGAAGCTCCTTCTTCAGAGCTCATATGAATTATCCCTTTCTCTTC
>WFSK01000104.1 GCA_015486095.1 Thermotogae bacterium | reverse complement strand
TCCCCATATGATAACAACCGAAAAAGGCGTCCATATGGGCGCCTTTTCTACGTGGTTATATGCTATAATTGTGAATCACTACAGGAAGCCTAATACCCTTCGGATAACTGCTTGCCAGTGGAGAAAGAGATGTTTGGAAAGGCGTCCTTCAATTCTGCCTCGCCGCATTTGCCCTCCAGATAATCGAATGCGGTTGCTATCATATGAGCTCCCTCTTCTATTCCCTTATTCAGGAGGTCATAAAGACTTTCATGTCTCTCTTTGCCACTCTTACAGGGATAGCACCATTCACTGTGAGACTCGTTCATATAATCCTTCTTGAAGTCTATTTTACGGGGAGGGAAATAGCTCGAGAAACGATATCTAAAAGCCGTTAATGCATCGGCAACATCTGCAATGATATGTGGCAAGCCTAAGGGAGAAAACTTCAACTTCAAAAACAGGAGGGTATCCCTATAGGCACCATTCATCACATCTCGTCCCATACCGGCGAATTCACCAGAGAAATGATGCCTAAATATATGCCTGTAGATGCTTATTATGGGTTCCGATAACTCCTTACCCACGTAGATCTTCTCATGAATTCTCAATTTCCTCACATCGTCTCCAAAGACTTCCTTCGCCATCAAGGCATCCACTATCACTTCAAAGCGATGGTGTTCATTTGCTCTTGGCGACACACATTCACTTCGATAGCGGATATATGGATGAGCATTTCTATCTACGGCAAAGTGAGAGATATAGCCGGCGATATACGGAATGGCAGTGGAAGTAAAGGTGGGATCGTCTATCCTGGAATGGATCAGACGCAGCGCATCTATTATAACGTCTCCACACTCCTCTTCGTGCAACTTCTTCCCTATTAAGTAACCTTTCCTCGAAATTCTTTTGGGCGTATAGAATTTATAATAGAAGAACAGGTCTGGCCCCTGACTCCCCAGATGAAACCAATTTATCATCTCCCTCGTAAGGGAAAGATAATCCGTTTCTCTAACCTTCTCTAATGTCCTATCTCCATATATTATGTGAGTCAAGACATCTGGCATCTCACCCATCAGCTCTCTTCCAGATATCTGAATTTTTCAATACTTCTTTCATCCGTTAAGAATATATGTAAGGGTGTTACAGACACATATCCCGCTTCAACGGCTGCAGAATCCATATCACCCGTCTTCTCCTCGTCTACTACCTTTCCCAACATCCAGTAATAGGTGTTTCCAAATGGATCCTTTCGTGCCTCGAAGAAGTCCTTGTATTTCCTCAAGCCCTGTCTCGTCACCCTGATGCCCTTTATTTCCGAATACGGTACGGAGGGAACGTTCACGTTCAACGCATCGTATCGTGGGAAGTCCTGTAAGACCAACTTCGATATCAACACCTTGGTAAACCGGGCAGCGGATTCGTATACGGGTTTGTCAAAATCCACAGTCGATACGGCGATCGAAGGCTTGCCCAGAAGCGCACCTTCCAACGCTGCCGAAACGGTCCCGGAATACATGATATCTGTTCCCAGATTCGGTCCCCTATTTATCCCACTGATCACCATATCTATCTCCTTCGTGGATATCGCCTTTACCCCTATCTTAACACAATCCGCAGGAGTTCCATTGACCGCGTAACCGAAGAATTCTCCGTTTATCTTTATCTCCTTTATCCATAGAGGAGTTCTCACCGTTATGGCATGACCTGTAGCACTTCTCTCCACATCTGGGGCAACTACCAGCACCTCAGCCAAATCTTGCAGGTGTTTCACGAGTACTCTGAGCCCCTCTGCCATTATTCCATCGTCGTTCGTAACGAGTATCCTCATCTCTTTGAATTATAACACATTAGTGATATAATAGAGATGGCCGGGGGTGCTTGTCGTACAAGGCAGGCTGAGAATATACCCCTGAACCTGATCTGGGTAATGCCAGCGGAGGGAGGCGATGAAGATGATAGCTTACATATTCTTTGTGAACACCTCTTAACACCAGTGTGATCTTCCACATCTCGTTTCAAATCATCTAGTCGAAGAAGGAAGGTGTTAAGAGTGAAGTATTGTTTCTTTTTGATCTTTCTGTTTTCACTGTTTGCAACCGTCCTCGTCGCAAGCGCAGATCTCGTGATATACACCTACGACAGTTTCGCGGGAGAGCCTGCAAAGGCGATAATACCGAAGTTCGAAAAGGAATACGATTGTCATGTAAAGGTTCTGTCTTACGGCGATGCAGGGAGTGTCCTCGGGAGGATAATACTCGAGAAGAACAACCCCAAGGCAGATATATTCCTGGGTATAGATGCGAATCTTTTGCCGAAGGCGTTGAAAGAAGGAATATTTCAGCCCTACAAGCCTTCTAACATATCCAGGATCAAGGACAAGAGCTTGATATTCGATAAGACATTTCACGTAATACCCTACGATTACGGTGCAATAGCGTTGGTTTACGACAAAAAATACCTCAAGGGTAAGCCTCCTGCCTCCTTTGCAGAACTGCTATCTTCGAAATGGAGGAGGAGTTTGATAGTAGAGGATCCGAGGACATCTTCTACAGGTACTGCCTTTCTGATATGGACGATAGCGGTGTTTGGAGAGAAGGGATATCTCGATTATTGGAGAAAGTTGAAACCCAACATCCTCACCATAACGAAAGGATGGGATGAAGCCTTTGGTATGCTTTCAAAAGGTGAAGCACCCATCATGGTGAGTTATGCAACGGATGCAGCATACAGCCAATATTACTACAAGAGTGATGAATTCGGTGTCGTAATACCAACGGAGGGAGCATACGTACAGGTGGAAGGTGTGGGGATCCTGAAAGGGGCCAAACATTTGGCTCTCGCTAAGCATTTCATGGATTTCGTCTTAACGGATGCATTTCAAAAAGAGATCCCTCTCACACAGTGGATGTATCCTGTAACGAATGTGCCTTTGCCACCCGTGTACAAATACGCCCCCGAGATAAAGAAGATCGTCTCAGTCGCGCCATCGGAGGTTGCTGAAAAATTGGAGACATGGATAAAAAATTGGGCTGATATGATTGCATCGAAGTAAAACGATGACTCGAGCAGTGGTTCTCATCTCACCACTGCTCGTTTTCATCTTATTCTTTTACCTGCCGATTTCCTCCATATTCTTCCGATTCTTTTCACCAGGGGCATTCTGGCAAGGAATAACCAGTGCATATAATCTGAAGCGCTTATCCTTTACGTTTAAGCAAGCCCTTATATCTGCGATCGTTACCGTTGCCCTGGGTCTACCCGGTGCATATCTCGTTGCGAGGACATCCTTCAGGTTCAAGAGAATATTCTTATCTTTATCTCTGATCCCCTTCATAGTACCGGGCGTTAGTGTGGCGCTTGGATTCATATCCATATTCGGAAACAACGGGCTGTTGAACAGATTGCTGTACTCCGTGTTCAAGACAAAGATCCACCTACTGTACTCACTCGCAGCCATAATAATCGGACATAGTTTCTATAACTTTCCAATAATCATAAGGCTGGTGTCCTCTTCCTGGTTCAACGTCGATCCCATATATGAGGAAGAAGCGAAGATAGATGGTGCTGGTAGGTTTAAGGCGTTCTACTACGGTGTATTGCCATACATATTCCCTTCGATCGTTGCAGCGTTTCTGCTCGTCTTCATCTACTGCTTCTTATCTTTTTCTGTTGTTCTCATCCTCGGTGGGGCACGTTTTGCAACACTCGAGGTGCAGATCTACATGTACACGACCACTCTCGTCGACTTCAAGTCTGCAACTGCTTTAATAGTCTTACAACTCATGCTGATCTCCATACTCACCCTTTTATTATCCAAATTCAAGGTTCGTTTTGTGGGAATAGGTGAAATTGGCGGTGGAAAGGTGAGAAGATTCCCAAGATGGGGATGGGCGTACCTGTTACTGGTCTTAACTGTTATATTCCTGCCGGTGATAGCGATAATCGTGGGTGGGTTCTGGGACTACCTGCACAACAGATTCTCACTCCTCTGGATGAAAGATATCTTTTCCACGCGCTACAGCGCGATACTCGGTACGAATCCCATCAAGGTTATGATGAACAGCGTCATCTTCTCCATTTTCTCGGCGATCGTGGTCATCATTTTGAGCACGATGAGTGCATACGTATGTGTAAGGATAAAAAGAGGCATTTCTCTATTGGAGGCTATCTTCATCACCCCACTCGCCATATCTCCCATAACACTCGCCTTCGGATATATCTCCATCTCCAATGTCTTCTCTATCCCCGTTCCCGTCGAGCTGCCGATCGTATACGCTATTCTATCCTTCCCACTCGCCTTTCAGGGGATCTTAGCCGCATGGTCTTCGATACCAAAGGACTTCGGGGACGCCGCCCGAATATTCGGGGCAAACGAATGGCAGGTATTTAGATACGTCGATCTCCCCGCCATTCTCCCTGCTGTTATAGGTGCGTTTGCCCTGGCTGTGGCAATAGGATTTGGAGAATTGGGAGCCACGTTGATGCTGTACACTCCAGAATATACCACCATTCCTGTTGCCATATACAGGTTCCTCTCTTCGAGGCATTACGGAGAAGCACAGGCGATCGGAACGTTGCTCATAGCAGTTGCGGGCACTATGTTCGTGGTAACGGATAGAATGTACAAGAGATGAATGTCGATTCACTTTGTTCTGCCCATCACTTCTTTTCTTGATCGTATTGAATGTACACAACATGGGTCTTCACGAATTCTTCAAGACCATGTTTACCATCATCACCACCTATTCCAGATTTTCTCCACCCGGCATGAAAACCTTGCATAGCCTCGAAATTCTCACGATTGACGTAGGTCTCTCCAAACTTTATCTCATTTGCCGCTCTCATCACGACATCCAGATTTTGAGTGTATATGGAAGAAGTAAGACCGTATTCACAATCGTTAGCGTATTCTATTGCTTCATCGAGGTCTTTGAATCTCAAGATAGGAAGCACAGGGCCGAAGATCTCCTTATGCACGATTTCCATCTCTTGACGACAATCGACTAAAACGGTGGGTTTGTAGAAAAATCCTTTTTTCCTTTCCTCTGCGCTTCCTCCGATAACCATTTTTGCTCCTTCTCCTATCGCTCGTTTTACCATCCCATCCACAGATTCGAGTGCCTTCGAATTTATAAGAGGTCCCATATCCACATCCTCTTTCATAGGATCTCCGTATCTCGTCTCTTTCATCGCATCTATCATCTTTTCTATGAACTCATCTGCTATTCTGTCATGGACGTAAACTCTTTCGGCACAATTGCAGACTTGTCCGGTATTTATCACGCGCGAATCCTTGATCGCCTTCACTGCCAGGTCGATATCTGCATCGTCCATCACAATAGCAGGAGCCTTCCCTCCGAGTTCCAGTGATACCTTCGTTATGTTTTTGGAAGCGGCTTCCATTATCCTTGAACCTGTTTCCACACTGCCTGTAAAACTCACCATACCCACCTTGGGATTCGATGCCAATTCATTTCCAACTACAGAACCCTTACCACTCACAAGATTGAATATACCTTCGGGCAAGCCGGATTCGGCTACTATCTTTGCGAATTCGAAGGCGTTGTTTGGTGTATCCGAACTCGGCTTTACCACTATCGTATTTCCTGTGATAAGTGCCGGTGCCATTTTTCTGGCTATCAAGAAGAACGGGAAGTTCCATGGCAGAATTCCTGCAATGACACCTATGGGCATCTTATAGAGTAATATGTTTTCGTTTGGTCTATCACTTTGTATTATTTCACCTTCTATCCTCCTTGCCCACTCAGCCATATAATCGATGTAATCGGCTGTGAAATCCACCTCGACGCGTGCGAGAGACCTTATTTTCCCTTGTTCCTCCACTATGGTTGTGGCAAGCATATCGGCATTTTTACGTATACCATCCGCGATCCTCCTCAAATACTTCGCTCGTTCGATGGCTGGCAACCTTGCCCACTTCTTCTGGGATTCGTATGCCGCATCCACGGCTTTACGCGTATCTTCAACCGTAGCTTCAGGAACCTCTGAGATCACCTCCTCCGTTGCTGGGTTTATGACGTTAAACGTCTCTCCCGATACGGAATCCACAAATTTCCCATTGATGAAAAGGTGGTAACGCCTCATAACAAATCCTCCCTTCTATTTGATCTTCCCAATGACGTATGGACCATCAGGAATTACCACTATAAATGGATTCGCACCGACAATACGCTTCGCCATATCCATCCCGTCTTCGATGGAATCGATCCGCTTTGCGAATGTCAGTGCGATATCTTCATCATCGAGATCCGAAAGTAAAAAGATATTTCTAGTTTTCTCGAGTACCTGTGAGATCTTCTGCACCTCCCACTGATCACTTTCGAAGGTCTCAGAAGTTCTGTGCGCATCTAAAAAGTCCTTTATTCCCTTTTCTTTTAGTTCTTTTAACAGTCTTTTGAAGCTGGATTTTCCAAGCCCATATCTGCACTCGGAAACCATGATAATAACGCCATCCTTTCTGAGGATCTCCGCTGCACTGACGAGTCCCTTTGCCGTCTGATAATAATTCTGATCGAGTGGGTACCCTCCATTAGAAGTGACAACGATATCGGCTGGTCGCTCTATTTCTACAATTGAATAGCTCTTGGCGAATTCACATCCTCTTTCATGTGCTTTGAAGAGGTCCCCCGCAAAGATACCAGTGACCCTTCTTCTATCGTCGAGTGTTACGTTGAGAATAAAATCACAACCGGCTATCCTTGCCACATCTCTGGCTATCTCGTCGACTGGATTCCCATCGAGCACGCAATTCTTTGAGAGAGGATGTGCCATGGCATCCACACCGTGAAAGACTTTCAACGTTTCTATCCCCGTTATTCCTGGACATATCGACTTTCTTCCGCCTGAAAAACCCGCCATGAAGTGCGGTTCGATGAGACCTGTACATATCTTGAGATCCGATCTGACGTAAAGTTCATTCAATATGGCTGGACATCCATGAACGGCCATCCCCATATCGACGAGTTTGGATTTGTCGAAGGCATCATGATTCACGATTCTTACCCCACTCTTAACGACTTCATCACCGAGCAATTCTTCGAACATCTCGGAAGGGACAGGATCATGCGTTCCCGTTGCGATTAGAATCGTTATGTTTTCAACGATGATGCCAGCCTTCTTCAACGTCTTTAGAATAGGGGGAAGTATAATCGAGTTGGGAACTGGTCTCGTAGTGTCTGAGACGACGATACACGCATCTCTCTTCCCTCGCGCGATCTCTCGAAGCGGTGGTGTACCTATGGGCATTTCAAGTGCCTTTTCTATTTCGCTTCGAACATCCGACAACCTTTCGACCCGAGGTATTCCGAGTACCTCGATGTTTCCACTCAAATCTGCATATTTGGATGTTTCACCGTATTTTATCTCGATTTTCATCTAAGTCGAACCGCACTTTGCGCTATTCCATAACACCTTGATTCTCGTATTCGAATATGTAAATTCAAGGAAGTGGTGATATCTTCAGAACGTTTGCATATACCTGTTTTGCCGAGCCAGGCATGTTTACTTCCAAATCTTTCCCCTTTCGAGAATATCTCAACCTTTCATTCATTCCTAAGAGTCTTATAACCGTATTCTCTTTTACAGAAAGTGACCTTATCTTAACCTTCTCAGTCTTCGAACCCAAGATAACAACATAAAGGCTGTCTTTGCCTTTCGTAAACCTCACCTCACTACCCTCGGCAGTCTTTGTCTCATTCCTGAGCCATGGCCTCGTTTTATATATGGCTTCTCCATTCACCTCCAACCATTTTCCCAGGGTTAGAAGTTTCTCTCTCTGTATCTCAGGAATGGTACCATCCGCTCTTGGCCCGATATTCAATAGAAAGTTCCCACCCTTGCTAACAACATCTACCAACGTGTAAACGAGCTGCTCATCTGTCATGATCTCTTTGGAACTTTCGGCTCGATTGTATCCAAATGAAAAGCCCAATCCCCTGCACAATTCCCACTTATATGATGGTAAAGCATTGGGATAATTCTGCTTGTACTCTGCCGTTTTAAAATCCCAATGGTTCACTTCCCATCTGTCGTTGATCAAGCCTTCCGGATTCTTGTTGTAGAAGTAGCTGAAGAGATATCTAAGATCCTCTCTCCCCTTCTCGGGCCATCCTATATCGTTCCAAAGGATATCTGGTTCGTATTCATCTATGAGCTCCATAAACTGCTTGTAGGCGTAGTCAGCATATTCATACGTGTGAGGGCGTATGTATGTTAAATCCTCAGATCTGGTTATCGGTTGATCTGTGAAGCGCCAATCGAGTGCACCAGAGTAGTAAACTCCAAATCTCAATCCTCTCTTGCGAACGGCTCTCGATAGCTCTCCAATGATGTCTCTGTTTGGTCCCTTCTTCATCACACAGAAGTTCGTGTATTTGCTTGGCCAAAGACAGAAGCCCTCGTGATGCTTGGTGGTAGGGATCACGTATTTCGCCCCAGCCTCCTTAAAGAGTTCAGCCCATTCCTCCGGATCCCATTTTTCAGCCTTCCACATATCAGCAAATCGGTAGTAGTCAAAATCCTCTCCATAAGTTTTAACATGATACCGTTGTGTAGGGGTACCAGGTGTCCTGAGAGAGTTAAGATACCACTCGGCGTATGGATTCCGTTTCCACCACTCTTCACGTGGCACCATCCCAAGTTCCCCTGTAGTTGGTGCCCACGCAGGGACAGAGTAAAGCCCCCAATGGATAAATATCCCGAATTTGGCATCATCGTACCATCTGGGAACACTGTGCTCCTTCAAAGATGGCCAATCCGGATCATATCTCTTCATAAAAATTCACCTCTAATTATGTTATCTTTCGTTGATCATCCCCTCTTAGATGCAACCTCTTCTACATATCCACTCTTTCTAAACGCCTCGAGTGCATTCGGGGCCAAGCCTTTCTCCTCTCTTACCCTCTGAAGAATTGGCCTCACATCCGTCAAAAAGGCGTCTTTGACGATCTCTTCTGCGAGCACGATATCTCCAATGAGTTGGGCTTTTTTTAAGGCATCGATATCCACGAGAAGAGATTTCAGATATGCGATCTGCAATGCCTCTACCGATTGAATCATAGCCTCGACCTTCGGCTTCAATGCAGCGCTCTGATCTATGACGAGGGCTGGCTTCGAATCCGAAGAGAGCACGAAGAATTTGTTCAACTCGACGAAGATCAAGAACAATTCATATGGATTCATAGAACCTACCGTGAGATCGTCATCTGCGTACTTTCTCGAATTGAAATGGAATCCACCCAATTTATGCCTGTAAGATAGGATCGATACTATGTACTCTATATTCGTCCCCTGGGCATGATGGCCTAAGTCTATTATCACCTTTGCCTTATCTCCCAATACCTTTGCCAGAGCATAGGCACTGCCCCAATCTCCTGTATCCATGTGATAAAAGGCCGGCTCGAAGAATTTGTATTCTATGAGCAGGGTCATATCGTCATCGAGAGCGTTGTATATCTTCATCAAAGAGTCTTCCAGGAGCCTTTGTCTCTCGACAAAATCTCCCTGACCTGGATAATCCGTACCGTCTGGAAGCCATAAAGAGAGTATCTTCGAATCGACCTTTGACATGATATCGATGCATTCCAACACGTGATCGATCGCCTTTTGTCTGATCTTTGGGACAAGATTCGTAAGGCTTCCGAGTCTGTAATCTTCATCTTGAAATAAGTTCGGATTCACGCTCCCTATCTTCAAGCCATGACCTTTCGCAAAATCGCTGAGTTGCTTCCAATCATCTACCTTATCCCATGGAATGTGTATGGCAACAGAGGAGACAGCTCCCGTATATTTGTTGACCTGGGATGCATCTTCTATGCGTTCCCAAACGTTTCTCGCTGCCCCTTTCTGGTGAAAAACGTGAAACCGTGTCCCCGAGTCCGAAAATCCCCAGGATGGGACTTCGACTTTGAACGTACCGAGCCTTTCCATTAAAGTCTTTTCATCCATCGCTTCCACCTCCACTTTCATTTCTCACCATCTATTTCTACAACTGCACTACCGATCCCAAAATGAGTAAAAGTATAATCTTCGGTGAATCTCTTGAAATCCCTGAACGTCTTTGGTCCAACGAATTCATCTTTGAGGATGTTCGAGATCCAGTTCGGTCCCATGAGGTTAAAAAGGGTCGTCGATGCAACGACTTCTATCTCATTGTCCCCATCTTCGATGAGATCCGTCACATCGAACACGTAAGGCTCCCAGTATTTAACACCGGCATACTGCTGATTCACGTACATCTCGACGCATGCGGCGTTGACACATGTCAATCTCAGATATATTCTTTTGTCCTTCGACTCGATCGATCTGGATAGCTTTGCTACAAACCTGGCCTTTCCAGCATAGAATGGATAACCCGATCTCGTCAGATCGAGGCCCAATTCCTTCAAATCTCCATCTATCACGAACTCTCCGAATCTCTCACCCAATACCTGGAAATTCCCAACTATGTAAGCTGTATCGAGCTCCGTTGAACCGTAATCTTCGAAATTCTTCACCCTTACATGCGTTCCAGGGCCTGTGACGTTGTTGTACTTCTTCCCTTCGATTACCAGCATGTTCTTACCTTTCCGTATCAGCCCTGTTATCGGAACCTTCGTGAAGTTGATATCCTTCCAGCTCTTTTCCGGATCAAAAGCGCCTCTCTCTCCCTTTTTCTTTAAAGGCTTTACCTCCTTACCGTTGAAGGTGATCCTGTCGAGATTCTCTGCGAGTTCTACAACGGCAAAGACATCTCCCCTCGGTATGTTCAACACTTCAAACGAATATACGGCTCTGAACGCTGTCCCATCTCTTGCACCATAAAAATATTGCCATGCCTTCGATATGTGTTGATCTTCGATCACTCTCTTTCCATCTATTTCAACTGTTACTTCATCGAGTGGTAGCACATTTGGC
>WFSK01000103.1 GCA_015486095.1 Thermotogae bacterium | reverse complement strand
TATCGATTCCGTGGCCGCTTTAGTGCCGAGGGCAGAGATAGAGGGAAGTATGGGCGATACGCAGGTAGGTTTGCAGGCTCGCCTCATGTCTCAGGCTTTGAGAAAGTTGGCGAGTAACGTGGATAGGTCTAAAGCCGTTGTCATATTCATAAACCAGATAAGGATGACCATAGGAACGTATGGGAATCCAGAGACGACGACGGGTGGTAGAGCTCTAAAATTCTATACCACATTGCGGCTCGATATCAGAAGAGGGCAATCGATAAGGTCTGGAAATGAGATAGTGGGTGCTGAGACGACAGTGAAAGTCGTGAAGAACAAGGTTGCTCCACCGTTTAAAAAGGCCTCTTTCGATATCATATACGGCAAGGGCATAGTATATGAGAGTGAATTGATGAACATGGGGGTAGAAAACTCCCTCATAAGTAAAAAGGGATCCTGGTTTACGTACAAGACAGTAGATGGGAAAGATATAAGTCTTGGGCAGGGTAAGATGAATGTAATTCAATATCTCCAGGAGAATCCAGACATAGCAAAGGAGATAGATAAAAGATTGAGAGCCATTTTGCACCTCCCATCTCCATTTGAAACAAAGCAAGAGGAAGGAAAAGTCGGTAGTGAAGGCAAGAAAGAGTAATGATTATTTTCGATATGTATTGAATCTTTTCAAGAGAAATCGTGTATATACGAGAAAAGAGATCGAGGAGAAACTCAAGAGAAGAGGAGCTTCTGTAGAAGAGTATGAAGATGTCGTTAAGCGGTTGGAAGAAAAAGGATTTGTAGACGATCGAAGATATTCGGAGATGTATATATACGATGCTCTTACGCTTAAAAAATGGGGTAGATGGAAGATAAGGCAACGACTTCGAGAAAAGGGAGTAGATGAGAACGTCATCGAAGAAGCGATGGCAAAGGTTACAGGAGAAGTAGATGTTGAAGGTATAATCATTGACCTTGTGAACAAGAGGATCGGAGACGGAAAAACATCTAAGCAGGAGATCCGAAGTGTTAAAAAATTTCTGGTGAATCGAGGTTTCGATATCGAGGAGATCGATGATGCGATCGGAAAGATGCGAGAAATGTGAGGTGAACAATATGGTAATAACGTATCTCTTAATAGGTATGGCAGTAGGTGTGAGCTTGGGATATCTTATCTTTAAATATAGAATGAGTGTAAGAGTTAAAAAGGGATATAAAGAGGCCGACAGGATAATAGAAGAAGCGAAAGCCACCGCAGAGAGAATAAAAAAAGAGAAATTGCTGGATGCAAAAGAGCGTATCCAGAAGATGAGAGACGAGTTGGAATTGGAGATGAAGAAAAGACGTAGTGAAGTTCAAAGTCTTGAATCACGCCTGCTGAAAAGGCAAGACAATTTAGAAAGTAAAGAAGCCAAATTGGAGAGACTGGCAAGGCAATTGGAAGATAAGGATAAAGATTATCAGAGGAAGTCTCAAAAGCTAAACGAGATGATAAAGGCGGAGTTAGAAGAACTCGAAAACATAGCTTCTCTCAGTGTGAAAGAGGCGAGAGAATTGGTACTAAAACGTGTAAGGCAAGAATCGGAATATGAGATAGCGAAGATGATAAAGGAAGTAAAAGATGAAATGATGAATAAGGCAGAAAAAGAGGCTAAACAGATCCTGGCAACGGCTATTCAGCGTTATGCACCAGATTATGTAGGAGAGATCACCGTTTCCACTGTTTCGATTCCTTCCGATGATATGAAAGGCAGGATCATAGGTAGGGAAGGAAGAAACATACGCACGTTTGAGAGTTTAACGGGTGTAGATCTCATAGTAGATGATACACCCGAAGTGGTAGTTCTCTCTTGTTTCAATCCACTCAGGAGAGAAGTGGCGAGGATAACACTCGAAAAGCTCATAGCAGATGGGCGTATACATCCAGCCAGAATAGAAGATATGTACGAAAAGGCAAAGGAAGAGGTGGCGAAGTCCATACAAGAAGCAGGTGAAGAGGCCATGTTTAAGGTTGGCATCACCGCGCTTCATCCAGAACTGATAAAACTAATAGGTAAGTTAAAGTACAGAAGCAGTTTTGGACAAAATGTACTTCAACATTCCATAGAGGTTGCACAACTCGCTGCCCTGATGGCTGAGGAGTTGGACCTGAATGTAGATAAAGTCAAGCGTGCAGGCCTGTTGCATGACATAGGCAAGGCGGTGGACCACGAGGTGGAAGGATCTCATGCCATCATTGGGGCGGAGATAGCTAAGAGGTATAGAGAAAAGCCAGATGTAGTTAACATGATAGCAGCCCATCACGGAGAAATTGAACCCCTCACCCCGGAAGCGGTTATAATACAGGCTGCAGATGCCTTGAGCGCTGCAAGACCAGGTGTCAGAAGAGAAACCGTTGAGACGTATATAGAAAGGTTAGAAAAGCTGGAAAAAATAGCGACGTCTTTCGACCACGTCGAGAAGGCGTATGCCATGCAAGCGGGAAGGGAACTACGCATAATAGTAGAAGCCGATGAAATAGACGATGCGATGTGTGAAAAACTCTCATACGACGTCGCACGTGCCATAGAGGAAACTCTGGATTATCCAGGACAGCTCAAGGTAACCGTAATACGTGAGAAGAGATTCGTACAATATGCAAAGTGAATTCAACAAATAAAAAGGGAGTGATGGTATATGTTCGACAGACAGGAATTGATAAGAAAGCTATCCGTTAAAACAGATTCGAAGATCGTGTTGCTGGTAATGGACGGTGTTGGGGGAATACCCGACGAGACGGGAGGGAGTGCCCTCGATAAGGCACACAAACCCAATTTGGATTCACTCGCGGAAGAAAGTGAATTGGGCCTCACGATCCCCGTCGCCTTTGGGGTCACACCCGGGAGTGGTCCTGCCCACATCTCTTTATTTGGTTACGATCCCTTAAGATACGGATATAGGGCGTGGAATACTGGAGGCATTGGGTATAGATGTGGATGTGGAAAAGCGCGATCTGGTTGCAAGGGGGAACTTCGCAACCATAGAAGGGAACATCGTGAAGGATAGGCGTGCAGGCAGACCCGCAACGGAAGTGACGGTAAAGGCCTGTGAATATCTATCGGAAAGGATAAAGAAGATAGAAGATGTAGATATCCATTTTTATCCAGGAAAAGAACACCGATTCGTGGTAAAGCTCACCGGTGATGGACTCGATGACAGGATCACCGATGCAGATCCACAAAAGGATGGTGGAACCATCAAATATTCGGAACCGCTGGTGGAGGAGAGCAAGAAAACGGCGAATATCGTTAACGAACTGCTGGATGAGATAAGAGAAGTCTTGAAGGATTATCATCCCATGAATTTTGCATTGCTTAGAGGTTTTTCTAAGTATCCAGATCTCCCTCAGATGCAGGATGTGTACAAACTAACACCTGCTGCCATAGCTTCTTATCCAATGTACAGGGGTCTCGCAAAATTGGTGGGTATGAATGTACTGAAGGTTGGCATGACCGTAAAAGATGAATTCGATTTGTTGGAGAGAGAATTCAACAACTACAATTTCTTTTACGTTCACATAAAGAAAACGGATTCCTACGGCGAAGACGGAAATATGGAAAACAAAGTAAAGGTCATAGAAGAGGTGGATGAACAATTACCACGCCTCCTCGCCTTGAAACCAGACGTATTAGTCGTTACGGGTGATCATTCCACACCAGCGGTCTTGAAGGGGCACAGTTGGCATCCGAATCCATTCTTACTTTACAGCAGATGGGGCAGAAAAGATGAAGGAAAGGCGTTCAACGAGAGCGAATGTGCCAGAGGTGTACTCGGTCAGTTCTATGCCGTCGATGCCATGTCTTTAATGATGGCTTACGCCCTTAAACTGAAGAAATACGGAGCGTGATAGAGATTTCGATCTCTGCTTACGATAGGCTTTTGGAGCGAAGAAGGTCTCGAAGGAAACAATTAACGCGAGCTCTTGAGAGCCTTGTGCAGAAATTGAAAGATATGGGGGGCACAAAAGATAATCGTGTTTGGCTCTTATGTCTCTGGGGAGATTGGCAGGTGGAGTGATCTGGATGTGCTTGTGATAATGCCTTCTTCGAAGAATGGGAAAGAGTGGTTTAAGAAGATATACGATGAGATCGATATCGATGCCCCAGCAGATATATTGCCATTTACCGAAGAAGAGTTCAAGGTAAAACTGAGGACGAGCAGCTTCGTTCGGCATGCCCTAAAGACGGGAAAGGTTGTTTATGAAAAGAAATAAGAGGGCGGAAGCAAAGAATTGGTTTATACAGGCAAAGGCAGAATTTGAAGATGGCGTTGAACTCGAAAAAAGGAAGCGGTTTTATCTTGCTCTTTTTCTTTGGAGTTTTTTGACGAGCCCGGGGAGTGTGAAGAAGCTCGGAGATTGGCAAGAAGTGTTATAGAATTGGTAGAAAAGAAGATAGAGTTGTAAGAAAGGAGGTGAGATGAGTTGTTCAAGAGAATCTTCCTGTTGTCCATCGGCTTTCTCATCCTGGGAGGAGTTTTGTTTTCCACCACGCTTCCCACTCAATGGATCCAACAGAGGCTGATACTTTCGAATTCTAACGTAAAAGGCATATCTATTCTTGTTCCCAAAAAGGCATCTTTCTATTCGAATGTTATGCCGTTTAAACTCAACGTACAGATATATAAGAAAGGTTACGTGTACGTGTTCGCGGTATTACCAAATGGAAAGACATATCTCATCTATCCTACCATTACAGAGATGGGAAGGAAAGTATTCGGCTTACTGAAGATATCTCCAATTAACGGCAATTACAGATTCGGCATGAATGTCAACGGTATGGTTCTCGTGGAAGCCATTCTTTCTGCAAGACCGATCTACACACTCGATCACCTGATCAAACTCCCTCCGAACAACAAGACCATCACATATATGTGTGATTCCACGAATTATAAAAAACTGTATTACAACATCCTGAGGGATCTCCATCTTCAAAATAACGTATGGTATACCGATTGGATCTATCTCTACGTTGCCTCCCCTAACACATATTCTATACTAGAGGTGAATTCCACTCCAAGGAAAGCCAGGATATACGTTGACAATGTCTATAAGGGATTCACCCCTCTCGTCCTTCGACTCTTACCCGGCACTCATACGGTAAGGTTGAACGCGAAGGGTTACGTGGATTGGATAAGGGAGATAGAACTCCCCATAACCCAGCAAAAGACTGTAATAAATGCAACGCTTCTCCCCTCAGACCAGATCAAGCGAACCGCAACCTTGAAGTTAAAGACGAATGTTAAGGTTAAGACAGTCAGATTGAACGGGA
Source organism: Thermotogae bacterium (assembly GCA_015486095.1). GTDB lineage: Bacteria > Thermotogota > Thermotogae > B3-G13 > B3-G13 > B3-G13. The sequence continues at coordinate 3,083 of WFSK01000103.1, read as the reverse complement.
AAGTCTTCACGGTAAAGAACGATGAAATAAAGGACCTACAGCCGGGGGATTATACCCTCCAGATAAGTGTAAAGGGATACGAACCGCTCACAAGACAGATATATCTTTCACCCGGTACAACCTTTACTCTTGTGGTATATTTGAATCGTTCTAAAGGTAACATATGTATCATCTCTGAGCCATTTGCACGTGTATATGTGAACAATGTCTTCGTTGGCACAACGGACTTCAACGGAGAATTGAGTCTGACAGGGGTTTACACGGGTTTAATTCGTATATACGTGGAAAAAGATTGGTATATCAGAGCAGGTATAGAAGTAAGTGTAATGGAGGGGCTGAATCAATATTACATACCACTTCAACGGGCTGGAAGGATCATGGTTTCTTCCAACGTATATCCTGTTGAAGTTCTGGTAGATGGTGTAGATTACGGTGAGATAACTGACGAACATCACTGGCTTTATGTACCTATAGGCTATCATAGGATCAGATTTCAGCATCCGGAATACGAAGACTATTGTAAAGATGAATTCATAGAGTTCAAGAGAACCTCGAAACTCGATGTAGTTATGAAAGAACTACCGTTGCGTATCGAGGATGTGTCGATATCTCCTAACCCCTTCTCACCCAACAACGATTGGTACGAGGATACAACGAATGTCTCTTTCACTTTAACGAAAACTGCGAGTGTAACTCTTAGCATATGGCAGGGAAATGAGTTGGTCTATTCCCGAACCTCTACAGAAAGATATGGCAGACATTCCTGGGGTTGGACTGGAGAAGATAACGAAGGAAGAATAGTAAGGGACGGAAAGTACATGGTACGGTTATCCGCTTCGAGAGGAAAAGAAAGTGTGAGTCTTCAAAGAGAGATCTTCGTAGATACTTCTCATTACACGTACACCAAAGAGATCACTCTGGGTGCTTTGATCGCGGCATTGATAGCGTCGATCTTGCTCATGCTAAATCAATGACTCCTTACTCGAAAGGAGGAGCATACAAGTGTTACACGTTTTCTTCGCATTCCTCTTAGCCTTAACGGGCTTGATCAACCCGGAGAGCGTTTACGTGATCCCTACACTCCCGGTTGAAAGCATATACGTCTCTGAGATAGGGATGTTCAACCATCGGGATGGAAGAGTCGATCTGATACAGGATGTAGAACATCCAAGATCAGTTTCCATAGCAACGGATCTCATAGATCCGAAGGGTATCGGTTATTCTCAAGGTAAGGTATGGGTGGCAGATGTGAACAGGGTGGTGGCTGTGGATCCTGCATCGGGTAGAGAAAAGATCTTCCCATCACGGAAGTTTAAACCGCGTCCTACCTTCTTGAACGATATCTGTGCCCTCGAAGACACAGTATACGTCTCGGATACACAGAAGAACGTTGTATATGAGATCCACAGGGGAAAGATAAAGGTATTGTTGAAATTGAAAGCCCCCAACGGTATAGCCTACGATCGAGGAGATAACTCCCTGTACATCGCCTCCTATACCAGACCCGGAAGGGTCTACAGATACAAGAATGGCAGGATCAAACTCATCTACTCATCGAGAGATATAGACGGCACGGATGGATTGGCGATGTGGAATCAGAAGAGGATACTGTTCATATCCGGTTATCTCTCAGGTAAGGTGGTAGCGCTGGATCTAAAAAATGGCAAGGTATTGGGAAGATTGAGTGGTTTACACAATCCTGCGGATATCGCTTTCGATGAGAGAGACTCCACTTTGTTCATCCCCGAGATGTCAGCTGGAAGAGTGAGTGCATATAGGGTAAAACTGGAAAAATAAAACATGAATTGTGATCCAGATCATAGTATTATAAAACTCATATGGTAGAATAGACTCGTACTCGAGGAATAAAACTGTACTTTTCCTCGAAAAAATAAAGTGGGAGGTGCTTTTCAGATGAGAAGGATCATCGTAGTAGTAGCACTGGTTGTCTTGGTGGTATCTGCCACATCGTTTGCAGCAGAACTCGGTATCTTTGCAGGAAAAGAAATGAATGGTAGGCAGAGATATCTCGCAGGCTTCGATTTCAGAACGACTTCGGGGCTCTGGGGTATTGATATCCAGGCGTTCGCACCGTTAGGTGCAGAATTGGATTTCAGTAAGCTTGGAGAACTGAACGTCGCTCAGATATCGCCCTTTTTACAATTCAATCTGCCGTTAGGCGGTATTGGACTGTACGTGGGTGCAGCCCCAATAATCGTGGTTAACTTGAACACGTGGGACTTCGGTCTGTTTTCCACCAGGGCCGTGTACGTTAAAGGTGGCATTGAGACAACCAGTGGAGACATCATGGTCTTCGCAGAGGCCATGTCGGTTCTCGATTATACCGTATTCAAGATCAACGGTATCTATAGTGCCCATCTGGGTATTGGCTTGAGATTCTAAAGAAAGGAGTGTGATGAAGGTGAAAAAGATAATCGTACCGATAGTCATTGGAATACTTTTGTTAGTAGCTTTTTCAGCTTGTGAGAAACTGTCTAAGTTCGTTGCCGTTCCTGTGATTCCACCAGATCCCGTACCCGGAGCGACTGAGCCGGCAACTGGAACGATTGCTCACGATGTTGCCTTAATGGGTTCAGTGGCTAAGGTCAAATTCCTTCCTACAGACATTGAACCTCAGATCAGAATAATACTGAATTCCATAATAAATCCTGATACTGGTGAACCGTACACAGATCTTACTGCCGGTAATTTCCAACTCTTCGAAGATGGAAAGGAGCAGGGATTTGTCCTCAAAACGGGTGAAGAAGTAAAAGGCAAGATAGATATATTTTTCGTAATAGATACAACGGGAAGCATGGGTAGTGAAATACACGGTGCGACGAGCAGTGTTATAAACTTTGCAAATTCGCTTAGAAGCAGCGGTTACGATGTTGCCCTCGGCGTGATACCTTTTACGGATCACGTTGGAACTACGCATGGCGATTTCGTCGATCTTACCACAGATCTCAGTACATCAGGCGTATTCATGACGTACGTCTACGGCATGAAAGCAGGTATGTACGGAGATTATGGTGGCGATGGACCAGAGAATCCGTATGATACCGTGGTTTACGCCTGGGATC
>WFSK01000102.1 GCA_015486095.1 Thermotogae bacterium | reverse complement strand
TCTTAGTATAGATAGAAGAGAATCGTGTGAAGATTTGGATCTTCCTGAGGATAAGAGGATAATCTTAACCTTCGGTGAATATGATTTCATCGCACCTTTTGCTGCACTTTACAAGCTAAGAGAAGAAGATCCTTCTACATATTTGGTCGCTTTGGTATACACAGAGAGTATGAAAGATGCCTTACAGAAAACATTGAAGGAAAAGGGATACGATAAAGGATACGACGAGATAAGAGTTGAAAGATCGTCCTGGCAAAGACGTGCAAGATATGTATCGGCCTCACGACTGATCATTCTCGATAAGGGTAAAGGAATGATGGGTAGAGGAGCAATTCTTTCATCTACTGCCTTTCAAGTTATGGGTTGGGGAACCCCCATCCTTGCTCGTGATAGCCATTGGTTCGACGTATTCGAGAATGCAATATCGAGATATACCAGCGATGAAGAATTGATCGAGGAGGCAAAGCTACTCCTTAGAGAATCCCGAGTAAGAAAAAGATGCCTTTCTCACGCTCGTGCATTTGCCTACGCCCACTCTCCTGAAAGGATATCCACACAAATACTTCAAGTGTTCGAACGAACTTTGAGTGCAACTCGATATCCTTCATGTGGAAAGGTAAAACGCTTTGAGAATAACCCAATTCTCACAGGTCGATCGGATATCTCCATAGAGGTAGATGGAAGAGATGTAAGTTGGGAAAAACTCGTATACAACGCTGCTGCCGTAAGGGTTAAAGGCATAACTTATCTCTTCTATAGGGCGTTAGGTGAAGATGGCATATCGAGGATAGGTTTGTGGTGGAGTAAGGATGGATATCATCAAGATGGGAGGCTTGCATTTCCCATATTCGGACCGAAGGAAGATTATGAGATGCCCAAAGATCCAGAAAGAAGGCGGATGGAACACGTAAAGAAATACGGAATAGTTCGTGAAGTAGGGGGTACCGAAGATCCACGTATAACCCTGATTGATGACACTCTTTACATGACCTATACCGCCTACGGAGATAACGCTCAATTGGCCATGGCTAAGATCGGGTTAAAGGATTTCATAAGGGGAATAAATGAATGTAAATCTTACAGCGAATGGAACGAATTGTGGGTAAGGAATGGGCCCGTATTCGAGATGCTCGACGATAAAGATGCGATTCTATTTCCGACAAATGAGGGTAATGTAAATAGATCTCGATCTTCAACTTCTAACGGGGGGAATGGATTCGTAACCCTATTCCCAGAATTATTGAACGGTAAGTTTGCCTTGATTCATCGCATTCTGCCAGATATGCAGATACTCTATACCCAAGATGTCAACACACTTGCCTCTAAAGTAGGTAAAACCTTCTTCATGCCAAGACCAGGCTTATGGGATGGAGAGAAAGTGGGAGCGGGTGCTCCACCTTTGAAGACGAAATATGGATGGTTGTACATATATCATGGTGTGGGTAAACGGAACGGCAAAGAAGCGTATAGATTGGGAGTAATACTCGCTTCTTTAGATGATCCTGCGAAGATAACCTATGTTTCTCCCGAACCTATCATCGAACCAGAAGAAGATTACGAAGTGAAAGGATGGGTTCCCAATGTCGTATTCACCTGCGGAGTAGTCCCGAAATACAAGGATTCTAACGAGATCCTTGATAGGGATGATGATATCATGGTATATTATGGGGCGGCTGATGAAGTGATGGGTGTGGCCGAAGCAAAGATCGGTGAGTTAATACCAGATATAGGTTTATGAGGAGGCAGAACGATGCTTGGTATCGAGAGAGAACTGCAAAGGAAAGTCAACGAACATCTGAAAGGTATAAGAAAAGCAGTGGTCAACGATATCTTCAAAGATAGATATTACATAGGCCCGGAAGATCTAAAGATGACGAATTATGTCAGGACGAGGCCACTTGCCATCTTTAATCCTGCCGCCGTCGAGAAAGAAGGAAGGATCTTCATCTTTCCTCGCCTCATATTCGACTATTACAAATATACCTCCAGTGTTGGAGTCTTTTCTATAGATTCGAACGATGTAATTGCGGGAACGATAGATAAGCCCATAGATACGAAGATAATCCTGTGGCCTCAGGAACTGTGGGAGTTCCTTGGTTGCGAGGATCCACGTGCCTGCATCGTGAACGGTGATCTATATATGCTGTACACGGGAAAGGGTTACTATTACGATGAGCATGGCAAAGAGCGGAGGAGAGACGTTTTAGGCTTTGTAGAATTAGATTCGTCATTTGGGCTGAAGAGAAAGGGTTATTTCATTGTAAAGAAAGGTGATGAAGAATTCATGCCCGTATCGAATAAGGACAGTGCCTTTATAGAGATAAGAGGAAACAGGGCAACGCTATTGACGAGACCTGAAATTCAAGGAGTAAGGGCTTGTTGGAGGGCAGAGGCCAACCTAAAAACCCTTACATTCTTTGCCGACTCTCTGGAGCCGATACTGGTACCGGAAGAATGGGAACAGAAGGTCGGCTGGTCAACCAACACCGTAAAGGTCTCCGAAGACGAATACCTGGTTGGATGGCATGCGGTTTTAAAGGAGGATTGGTCTTACAGAGATGGTCTGGCACTCGTAAACGGTAAGGGTAAACTCCTGGCTGTGAGCGATTACCTCCTGGTTCCCAGGGGATTAAAGGAAGAATATGGAGATCGAGAGTTGGTCATATTTGGAGACGGATTGGTTAAACTCGAAGATCACCTGATATGGATAGGTGGTGTGAGTGATTATTGTGTAGGGATATTTGTGGCAGATATGCGAGACGTGATGAGCAGCTTGAGGAGGATAAAATGATAGAGTGTGAAGGATACTACCTGCTGAAGTGTAATTTGCATACCCATTTCGTAGAACATCTGGGAGAACATCCTGAAATAATGGTCGATGCCTATCACGATGCCGGATACGACTGCATTGCCTTAACCGATCATTTTGACAAGATCGATGACCTATCTTTAGAAAAAAGGGCGCAGGAATATGCTCGAAAGAAATACGGGGATAACTTTTTAGTTGTAGTTGGGCTCGAACTCGCGCTCAACGATAGCACCTTTCCTGGAGCGATGAGACATATGGTAGGTCTCTTCCTCAACAAACACATTCCGAAGGATATCTTTTCCGAAGACATGACACTGGATGAGAGCCTTGTCGTTGCTTTGAATGAGATCCACAGGCAAGGTGGGATAGCCATCGTCGTGCACGATCATAGATGCCTTTCACACTGGAATGGTGAAGGAGAACCCGATTGGACCTGGGATCATAGAATGGGGAAAGAGATCGATGGTTGGGAAGTCGGTAACGGTTCGGGTTACTACGAAAAGCTCCCCGATGGCTCTAATTGTATGTTGAGTCATCCGCAGGAGAGTGTAGATGAAGGTTACATCGTAGTTGCGGACAGCGATGCCCATGACGTGGAAGAGATGAAACTTAAGAACATTTGTCATACCTATGTATTCACCAAGGAGAAAACGATATCGGGTATTAAAAGGGCCTTGATGGCGAGAAGGAGTGTGGCATCCTGCAACGGTATTCTGTATGGCAAAAAGAAATATGTAGAGCTAATAGAAAGATATCTATCCGTATACAAGGCCGCTGATATCTAACATTCTCGATCAGACTATCACCTTGGGAGATACCTTTATCGATACTCTCTTCGTATCGAAGGAGAGTTTTTTATGGACAACTTTCATCGCTGCATCTATATTCTTTAAAGTTCCTGGGATATCCTTTGTCTTTATCAATACCTGTTTCCTGAACCTCCCCTCCATTTTAGGAACGAATGGTTCGGAAGGTCCCAAACACAATTCTCCTCTTTCCTTTAATCCCTCTGCCACTTCACCTGCTACTTTATCGCTGAGCTCCGAATCCTCAGATTCCCATATGATCTGGATGAGTTCAGAAAATGGTGGATAGAGAAGGTTTCGACGTTGTTCTATCTCCCATTGGAAGAATCCTCTATAATCGTGATCTAATGCGAATTTTATGATGGGCGAATCAGGCGTATACGTCTGGATCAAGACCTTCGAGGATATATTAGATCTACCTCCCCTTCCCGAGACCTGGTTTATCAATTGAAACGTTCGTTCCTGTGCATGAAAGTCTGGAATATTCAACGAAGAATCAGCATCTAAGATGCAGACCAAACCTATATTGGGAAAATCTATTCCCTTCGCTATCATCTGCGTGCCTATCAATATCTCTATGTTACCATCTCGCATCCCTTCCATAACTCTTTCGAAATCCCTATGATCCTTTATCGTATCGCTATCTACTCGCACGATCACCCTATCTGGGAATGCCTTGCTCAATTCCAACTCCACCCTTTCCGTACCGTATCCGGAAATCGATATGTTCATTCCCCCACATCGAGGGCAACGCTTTGGCACACTCTCTAAATAACCACAGTAATTACATTGTAAATACTTGTTTTGTCTATAGTATGTTAAAGATATACCACAGTTCGGACATGTTGGTACGTATCCACAGTCCTTACAGATAACGTATCGAGCGAAGCCCTTACGATTCAGGAAGATCACGCTCTGTTTATCATCCTTTAGTGTCTTATCTATGGCTTCGTACACCTTCTTCGATATTATGG
>WFSK01000101.1 GCA_015486095.1 Thermotogae bacterium | reverse complement strand
ATATCACAGCCCATATTCCTTAAAAATTCTAAATCTCTTCCTGAACCAAATCCTATATCCAACACACTATTACCCGGTAGGATCTCTTTTGAGAATAGTTGGTGCAAAGATGTCACTTTTGCATTATTATATCTAACATAGAGTTTCTCAGCATTTAAATCATAATATTCTATGATCCTATCATCCATCATCGTATATGCTCTTTTCACTCCTTATCCGTTAACTATTTGTCTTTCTCAATTATACCGCAAATTCGCTTACCTTTTCGGTAGAAGGTATATCTCGATGTGCATCGTTAGTGTAAGTGAAACAATGTTGTTCGACTTACAGGGGGGTATCACGTCGGACTGTGACCAGCGGAAAGTCGAGTGAACGAGTGGTAAATGCCTGCATCAACCCATCACACCTCATAATCCTGCAAAACCAAAATTTTTTATCATACAGCCAAGGTGTATAATCTTTATATGTTTTATCGGGTATTTATTATCACATCTTTAATCCTATTTCTCTATCTATCATGCCTTGCGGGCTTTATCGTTGATGTAGATAAGATATCACAGCTTCGGGATATAGCAAAACGAGGAAACCCAACTGCAGTTTGTCTTTCCTCCGATACTTCAAATGCAACTGAAATTCGAGAATTCGTTAAGACTTCTCATAAGGTGCTACCGAGATCCTTAGTTGGGATAAGATGGAGGACTCTTTCTTCTCTTGGTGCATTCCCTCCCGCCTTGGGAGCTGTTAGCAAAGTCGATCTGGTAGAGGAATACGCCTTAACTATGGCCCGCTTCCTCCATGATATAGGTATCGATTTCGTCTATGGATTGCCAATAACCTATGATCCTGAAAAGGATAGATATGGTCTTAGCTCGTCTCCTTTTAGATCGGCAACTATCCTTTCGATCTTCATAAGGGCTTTTAGGGCATATGGTATATTATCAGTAGTAAAGGGCTTTCCAACCTCGTTCGATGAAAAGCCCCTTTCTCATCTTGCCATTTCGAAAAGTGCGTTTGAGAATTCTGTTCTTCTCACTTTTCGTTCTCTCAAAACCAGAACTCATATCGATGCTATCGAACTCGAGCCTGTGTACCTGGACTTCCTCGACTCTAAAAGACTTGTTGCTTTATCTGATATCGTCAAAAGATATATATATCGTGAGATAGGGAGGGATATTATCTTCATAACTAACGTCAAAGGTTTAAACGATAAGCGAAATGATAAATTATCTGAAATGGGTTTGGTCAACGTCGGATATCTTCAGTATATGAGATGCTGTTCGCGAGAAAGGAAGGTTGATGATAGATTTGAGAACATATTGAAGATAATGAGTTATGGGAAAAAGATATTCGGGAATGTAAGAGACGATGTAAAAGCCTTGGATGAGGTAAAAAGAAAGATCGATATAGCATCGATCACACTTATGAAGTGGGGAAGGATGATATCGAAACCAGAACGTATCTACATATGGGGAAAGGATTATGATCTATCGATCGGGGGTTATAACGTTAGATATAACGAATTGTTTAAAACGAATTTCGGAGAAAGAGATGTTCTTATATTACTCATAAGAAATGAAGATGAACTCAAACGAGTTCAGGTTCTTATAGGGAAGAGAAACGTTGTATCTGTTTTCTTATTTCCTTTAACTCCTGTTTCTCTCGATCTCAACAAGATAAATTCACTTATATTGGTGTACAGAATAAGTCCCGCCGTTATCGAGAAGATTATCCAGACAGCAAAGGGGCAATTCCATCCATCAGGCGTAAGACCGTAGATTACGAATAGATATTGACAAAGATCCATTTTTTGTTTTATTATATGAGAAATAATTCTCACTTTATGATAAAAGGGGGCGGATATGATAAAGGTTAACACACTTGAGAAGGGCCTAAACATCCTTTTACTCTTCGACGATAAACATCCTGTTATGAGTGTTCCAGATATCGCATCGAGGTTAAAACTCCCTGAAAGCACGACTTATAGGTATGTTACTACTTTGAAATCATACGGTTTAATAGAGGAAGATACAAAACCCGGATACTATTGTCTTGGCCTCGAGGTCTTAAGATT
>WFSK01000100.1 GCA_015486095.1 Thermotogae bacterium | reverse complement strand
GTACAGTAAGATAGCACAATTGGCGAAGTTCAAAAAACAATCTTTGCGTCTCGTAGCCGTTGAAGATGAAATAGAGGTACCATCGGAGGTCCTCGAAAAGTTTAAAGATAAAGTGCGAATAGATCTCAAGACCTCTTTTAGAGGATACAGATGGGTTTTTCCAAAAAAGAATTATCTATCCGTAGGATTGGGAGGGACTTTGAAGACCCTGTCAAACACGTTGGATAAAGAGATATCATCGTACATAAGGGAGTTGGGCATCTTGAAATACAAAAGAAGTGAGAGAAATTACGTTTATCCTATCGGAGGAACGAAAACTGAGTACGCTAAGGGAAGGATCTTCTTAGTGGGAGATGCCGCAGAAATAGCAGATCCAATGACGGGCGAGGGAATTTACTATGCCATTTACAATGGTAAGCTTCTCGCTTCATTTTTGTCTAAAGACCAAAATAAACCTCTGGACTTAGCCTATAATGAATTTATGACAGAACGATTTTTCAAGAGACAAAAATGGGGAAAATATGCAGGTTATTTGTTCTATACTTATTTGAAACACTTTTATTACAGATTGAATAACGAGCATGGCAAATATGCATTCGAGAAACTCATATCCGATCCCGATTTTTCATATAAGAAGATCTTTGGCCTGCATGCATTGAAATGGATAAAGTGATGTTATAATATACCAAATAGATTATAAAAGGGAGAAAAAATGAGTGTTGATACTGTAAGGATTTTGCACTTTTCTAATTTGCTTTTGGACGATCCGGGCCATGATATCATTACGGAGGTAGAATTCGTTGAAAAGATCCGTGAAGATAAGATAAAGGCATTCGAGAATATTCTCAAAGTAGCCAAGAAAGAAAAGGTAGATTGTATCATATCAAATGGGAACCTTATAAACGATGAATATGCCGATTTGAATACATTAAATACGGTGGCAGATCTTTTATCAAGATACAGATTTCCTATGTATATAATAGCGGGAAAGAAAGATCGGCTTCATCCACTTTCTTACTATGAAATACTTGACTTTCCTTCTAATATTCATATCTTTCCTGATAAATTAGAGGTTATCGATCTCCTTTCAAATGTTCACTTATACGGTATATCCATCTCCGATGGCAAGGATAAAATCGTTATAGATGAAGAAAAGATCGATGAAAAGGATATAAATATCTTGATCTTGCCGGATGGGGTGCATGCGGATAAGGCCTCTCATTTCAATGGTGTTCTCATCCCCTCTGATAAATGGATAAATTCTACAAAAGGGTTATCTTACTCCTTACCCCCTCTGCCCTTGGGATATAATGGAAACTCAGGAGTAACCCTCATGGAATGTGGAAAGGATGCTCTGTCATCGAAACAGATAAAGGTCTCAGACCTTGAGATGAAAGAAGTTGAGATCGTTCTGAAAAAGGTTTCTAACGCAGAAGAATTAGAAAAGATATTAACAACTGTTCTGAACGAAAAGAACAAAAGAACTGTGCTGAAGTTAAAGATAACGGGAACTATATCTCCAAATTTCTCTCCAGATTGGCAAAGAGTAAAAGAAAAACTAAAACAACATTTTTACTTCATTTCTTTAGAAACGGATATCATCCCTTACTACGATATTATAGATATGAAAAATGCCAATAGCATTGCAGGAAAATATATTAGAGAGATCGCAAAGATGGATGATTTAGAAGCCATTTTATCTTCTAAGGGTGAAAGAAGAGATGCCTTGTATATGGGGTTGAACTTGTTAAGAGAGGATAGTCTACTATGAGATTGTTAGAGGCGGGGGTAAAAGGTTTTGGAAAGCTCGTAAACCGTAAATTTAATTTCGATGATGGTTTTAATCTGATCTATGGTAGAAATGAAGAAGGAAAGACCACATTATGGAAATTCCTCATATATTGTCTCTTTGGCTACGACAGAACAGATCCACACGATTACACTCCCTGGAACGGTGCAGAATATGGGGGATATTGTATTTATGAACTCAGTAATGGTCAAAGATATAGGATATCACGCAATTTTAAGAGGAATACTTGGAGTTTTTATGATCTGAGTAAGGGTATCGATATGTCTGATCTTTTAGCAGAACGTGAAAAAGATATTATCACAGAGCAATTGGGTATTGGACTGAAGACATTCGAAGCATTCACCACGATCCCAGAAATTCGACCTGAAATGGGAAAGGAAGAAAAGGCTAATATAAGCTTAAAACTCGGAAGCTTGGTAGAGAGGGAAGAGGAAATAGGTAGACTTAAGAAAGTGATAGAGCGAGTGGAAAATGAGGTAGAAGAGATAGGCGTTAATGGTTCTGCTGATAGCTCTATGATAAAACTTAAGATGAATATAAGAGAATTGAAATCAAAATTAGAAACTTTGAAAGAGAAAGATAACCGTAAACGCAGATTGATAAAGCAGATACATGAACTGAAAAGCAAGTTGAACGATGTGGATAAGAAGATCGAAGCACTCGAAGCAGATCTAAAGGCGTTGCATGTCCAAGAGTGTAAGAAGAAACTGGATGAAATTGCAGAGAAGCGTAGCAGATTGGAAGAAGTCAAACAAAAACTGTTAGAATTATCCAAATACAAGGATGTTCAAGCTGACAAGAGAGACGAAATGGTAGTTATGGATGCCAAGATCAGGGAGATAGAAAAGAGCATCTCCTCGGAAGAAGAGTATCTAAAGCGTCAGCAATTCACAGCGATAACTATAGAAAACGAAATGAATGGGATAGAGAAAGACCTTTCCATAGAAGGAGAAACTGACTTCGAAACTATCTCCTTGAAAGTTCAAAATATCCAACTTCGATATGACATGTTGGAAGAAAAGGTAAAGCATCTCCAAAGTATCGAAAGTGAATTCAGCGATTTCGTAAGAGAAACCCAAGATAAGATCGAGAAATTGAAGGAGTATAAAGATGTATTTGTTGAAAAACATATTAGTGTGGATGAATTAAGAGAACTGCAAAGAGAGGCAGAGACCGTTGTAGATTCCTCAGAAAAAAGAGAGCTCGAAGAGCAAAAAAAACAATTGGAAGATGAAAAGAAAAAGATTCATTCATTGATATGGTGGCTCATCGGTGGGATCTCGACCGCCATCGTGGGAAGTGCGTTTGGTTATCTATTGAATCCTTATCTTTACAGTGCTGGCGGAGCAGGACTATTGGTGTTATTCCTTTCTCTCGTAAGTAGAGCAAAGTTAAAGAAGAGTATAAACGATACTAAGAAAATAATCTTACTTTTGGAACAGATCGTTGCGGGTTATGAAGAAAAAAGAGAAAAGGCAAAACGCAAATTAAAAACCCTATTAAGTGAGACAGGTTTCTCCGAAGTGGAAGAAGTGGGAAAAGCTTACAAAGAATACTTGGAACTCAAGGAAGAAGATTATGAGAGGAAAGCTTCAAAGTACAAGATGGAGATCGAAGAATTAAAAAAGACCATATCTTCCTATCGAGAAGAATTAATAAAGATGGTAGAAATGTTCGTTAGCCCCTTAGAAAAAGAAAGGCTAAAAGAAACGGTTGAACATTTGATCAACCAAGTTCAACGTTATAAAAAACTACTCTTAGAAAAAGCAAGGGTAAAGGCATCTATCCAGAGAACACAAGAGAGATTAAAACAATATAAAATCGATAAAGAGAATTCTTTGAGAACATTAAGAAACTTGTATGAGAAAGTTAAAGTACAGTCTATAGAAGAATACGATGAATTGCTTGCAAAAAGAGATGAATATAATTCTCTGAAATTCATAGAAAAAGAACTGAAGAACTCCCTTAAAGAAAGCAAAAGCGAAGAAGAAGAAAGAATGAGAAAAGAGGTAGAGGAAAACTCTGATTTGCTAAATAGACAGGTAGATCTCTCATCTGCGAACATCCAGATAGATTTGAGAAGATATAGACTTGAGAGAGAAAATACAATAGCAGAGATGAAAAAAAAGCAGGAACTACTTGAAAGTGAAACCGAGGAAGAAAACATTGGAAATCTGAGAATGAAGTTAGCTTTAGCAGAAAAAGAACTCAATGATACGATATCATATTCTAATTCGCTGCTCTTGGTTAGAAGACTTCTGAGTAGTCTATATGAAAGAGTGAAAAATGACTTCATCCCGAAACTCAGAAAAGAGTTGAAGGATAGCATATATACCATAACAAATGGAGAGTATGAAGAGGTCGAAGTAGATAAGGAGTTCAACGTGACTTTAATAAGAAAAGACAGGAAAGTTGAAAAGATAGCAATGAGTAAAGGAATGAAAGAACAGGTCAGATTCGCCGTGATGTTTTCACTTGGGAGAATATTCTCTCGTAATTCTGAACCTCTGCCATTTTTGCTCGATGACCCATTCGTAGATTATGATAGCGAAAGATATGAAATGGCGTTAAATCTGTTATACAATGTATCAAAGGAAAATCAAATTATCTTATTCACATGTCGTTCGGACATCAAAGAACTTCTTCATTCTCGCAAGGATGTATTAATATTAGAATTAAAATAAAGTTGTTTAGAGAGAGTAAAGGAGTGATCTTATGGATGATATGAGTAGATATATCGATGTATTTGTCGATGAAACAAAAGAGCACCTGCAGAATATGAATGGATCTTTGCTAAAGCTCGAAAAGGAGCCTGATAATCCAGAATATATCAACGAGGTTTTTCGCTCAGCACACACCGTAAAGGGTATGGCAGGAAGTATGGGGTTTACCAGGATAGCAGAATTAACCCATAGAGTTGAAAGTGTCTTTTCCCTTATAAGAGACAATAGGTTAGGAGTCAATTCGGATTTAATAGACATAGTGTTTGAGGCACTCGATCTGATAGGTAGTGCTTTAGAAAACATAGCAGATTATGGGGAGGAAGGAGATATAGATGTATCAGAAACGATCGGGAAGTTGCAAACCATTCTCTCCTTAACACCATCAGAAGTATCATCACAAGAAGAGTTATTACCATCTACAAGTAAAAAGGAATACTCTCTTGAGAAGGTCGATTTCGAGCTGAATCAATTCGATAAACAAGTAGCTCTTGAAGCTCTTGACAGGGGATTCAACGTTTTCAAGTTGAGAATAAGATTGGAAAAGGGAACTGTATTGAAATCTGCAAGGGCATATTTAGTCTTTAACAAAATAGAAGAAAATAAAGGAGAGATCTTAAAATCTATTCCTTCCGTTGAGGACATAGAGTCCGAAAAATTCAAAGATAGCTTTTCTCTTCTGATAACGATAAAGATGCCTTTAGAAAAAGTGAAAAAGTCCTTGTTATCTATCTCTGAGATCGAAGAAGTAGAAATCCTTGAGGTAAAGAAAGAGATGTTGTTAGAAGAGGCAAAGAAAACTCAAAAGAAGGAAGAAAGAAAGGTAGAAGAAAGTAAAGGTGTTTCAGAGAAAGTCGAAAAACATAAAGTAAGTCAAACTGTGCGTGTAAACATAGAAAAACTCGATACCTTAATGAACTTGATGGGTGAACTGGTGATAAATAGGAGTAGAATAGATGAGATCACTAAAAAATATGAAATAAAAGATGTCGATGAGAGCTTATCACAATTGACAAGAATAACACTTGACTTGCAAAACGTAGTGATGAAGATCAGGATGGTTCCTGTAGATTACGTCTTCAGCAGGTTCCCGAGAGTAGTGAGAGATCTTCAAAGAAAACTGAATAAAGAGGTTAACTTTGTAATAGAAGGAAAGGAAACTGAACTCGACAGGACAGTCGTAGATGAGATAGGAGATCCCTTACTTCACCTAATAAGAAATGCAATAGGCCATGGGATCGAGCCAGCAGAAGAGCGTATAAGAAAAGGCAAATCCCCTAAAGGTCTATTAAAACTCATGGCAAGGCACGAAGGAAATAACGTTATAATAGAGGTCCAAGATGATGGAAGGGGTATGGATGTCGAAAAGATAAGAGAAAAGGCAATAAAGATGAAACTCATTTCTGAATCTGCAGCGATGCAATTGTCTGAAAGCGAGATATTGAATTTTATATTCGTACCAGGCTTTTCAACCTCTGAAGGAGCAGATCAAATATCCGGCAGAGGAGTCGGAATGGATGTGGTTAAGGATAAGATAGAATCTTTAAGCGGATCAGTCGAAATAGAAACGGCGAAAGATAAAGGAACCACTGTAAGAATAAAGCTACCTTTAACCTTAGCCATCATTCAAGCACTTATGGTAACGTTAAATGGATACAAATATGCTATTCCGTTAGCAAATGTGGATAGTACACTGACTATAAAGTCAGAGGATATTCGAAAGATACAAGAACAAGAAGTTATCGTTGTTAGAGGAGAGGTCTTGCCGATAGTACATTTGGCAAGGGTGTTGGGCATCCCTGAGAAGAATGAGGAAGTGAAGGAATTTTCTGTGGTCTTGGTTCGTGTCGGGATGAAAAAGATCGGAATAGTGGTAGATGAGTTGTTAGGGCAGATGGATATAGTTATAAAATCTCTTGGGAAATTGATAAAAGGGGTGAAGGAAATCTCAGGAGCTTCCATATTAGGCGATGGGAGCATTGCCTTGATAGTAGATACCACATCGATAGCTTCATAATGTGAAAAGAGGTGAGAAAGATGAAAAATATCAACATCTTGGTTAAGGATGTAAGTAGTAAATCGATAATGCAGTTACTCACCTTCGAATTAGAAGGAAACCTTTATGCCTTCAATGTTCTCCCCGTTGAAACTATAATAGAAATGGTAGATATAAGACCTGTTCCAAAAACAGCTTCTTATATAAAGGGGGTTATAAACTACAGAGGAAGGATCATCCCGGTAATGGACTTATCGGAGAGAATTAATCTAAAAAAAGAAAAAATAGGAGAGTACAATAGGATCATAATAGCGCATTTTGAAGATATAGAAGTTGGCTTTTTAGTAAATAATGTAAGAGAAGTTATAAACGTTGACGAGAGTCAAATAGAGGTAGTTAATTCTACACAGGGAAGCGAAGTGGATACTCGCTTCATAAAAGGTGTAATAAAGTTGGATGATCAACTCATAATATTTCTCGATATAGAAGCAATTCTCGATACAGAGCTCTCGTAAGGAGGTATGATTATGGCAAAAGGAAGGATCTTGGTAGTCGATGATGCCGCTTTTATGAGAATGTTTTTAAAAAACATATTAACAGAGGGGGGTTATGAAGTAGTAGGAGAAGCTGCTAATGGGAAAGAGGCTATAGAGAAGTATAAGGAATTAAAACCCGATCTTGTAACCATGGATATAACTATGCCGGAAATGGATGGGATACAAGCGATAAGAGAGATAAAGAAGTCTTTTCCTGATGCTAATATAATAGTCTGCAGTGCCATGGGGCAACAAGCGATGGTTATAGAATCCATTCAGGCAGGTGCAAAAGACTTTATAGTCAAACCGTTTCAGCAGTCCAGGGTTATCGAAGCTGTAACTAAAGTTTTAAGTTCCTGAGAAAGACACTTCCTCTTAATAACCTGAGGCGATGATGGTGTGAAATCTTTTCGTTTTATTTTGTGGCTTGCATTACTTTGCATAAAGGGTTTTTTGCTTTTTTCAGAGCAAGGTGATCAATTGATAAATAAAGTAAACAGTACGTTAAGCAAGACCGGTTCTCCCGTGAAAGCAGTAGGTGGCATAGTAGGAGTAAACACAGGATTATGGATAAAGTTCACGATCATCTTCATTCTTATCTTGATTTCTATATATGTTCTGTTTCTCTTGATAAAACGGTTGAGATTCGTTCCCACTTCTAATTCACTTATAAAGATCGTTCACAGTACCCCCATTGGTAAAAACGAATTCATAGTCCTAATGCAGGTAGGAAATGTTTTTTTCTTACTTGGTGTGTCGCCTAACTCCATAAATCTTCTCGATAAAATAGAAGAAGGTGAGCAGGCAGATTATATAAAACTCGAACTCAGTAAGATGAGTTCTAGCTCCAATTCCTTTTTAAGTACACTTAGGAAGAAAATAGCGAAAGGAAAAAGGAGAAATCTTAGCTCCGAGATCAACAGATTAAGGCAGATAAAGTGAAAAGCCCGAATAGAATATTACTGTTAACCTTCATTTTACTGATCACCCTTGGATTCACATCGATTGCTCAAACCGATGTTCCTCCCATTCCTGTGCCTAAAATAAGTGTGGGTGTCTCACCCGCGACGAAGAGGGGAGACCTCGCCGTTACCTTAGAGATATTATTCTTATTAACGATCTTGTCTCTTTTACCATCTATTCTTGTCATGCTAACTTCCTACACACGAGTTATCGTTGTTTTTGCCTTTCTGAGAGAAGGGCTCGGTACAAGGCAAACTCCTCCGAATCAGGTTCTAATAGGCTTAGCCTTATTTTTAACACTATTCATAATGCAACCCGTTTGGACCAATATATACACCAATGCAATAAAACCTTATTTCGATAACAAGATATCTTATCAACAAGCTTATAAAAACAGTCTTAAGCCTTTGCGCTCTTTTATGTTCAAGGAGATAGAAATGCATCACAACGAGGATGACATAACACTCTTCTTGAGAAGCGCTCATATAACCAAAGTGAAGACTAGGGATGACATACCAACTTCGGTTCTCATACCCGCGTTCATAGTTAGTGAATTGGAAATAGCCTTTAAGATAGGGGTACTCTTGTTTATACCCTTCGTCGTAATAGACATGATCGTGGCAAGCATATTACTCTCCATGGGTATGATCATGATCCCTCCTATAATGATATCTCTCCCATTTAAGGTTCTTCTCTTCGTATTGGTCGATGGATGGAATTTACTCATCGGAGGAATTCTGAAAGGATTCTAAGATGTTAAAAGCCAAATCACATTGGCCATCATGAGCCGAGCTAACGTCAATGTTCTTACCTATAGTCGATCGGATCTCATATTCGACGGGCATGCCAGGATTAACAGTTCCCTTATGATCTTGGCTACAGCGATGCTGGAAACCCCAGATGGATCATAATGGGGCAACAATTCTACCACATCTATTCCGACGAAGTTAATTCCTTTCAATCCTATGAGGAAAGATAAGAGTTGGTCGAAGGTTATACCACCTGGTTCTGGAGTCCCTGTGCCAGGTAAACAGGAAGGTGAAAGGATATCGACATCGAGAGTGAGATAGACATCCTTACCTTCAAACTTTTCCACAATCT
The DNA here is from genome assembly GCA_015486095.1 of Thermotogae bacterium. Lineage (GTDB taxonomy): Bacteria > Thermotogota > Thermotogae > B3-G13 > B3-G13 > B3-G13. Next base: position 3,295 of record WFSK01000100.1, on the reverse strand, counting down.
CTTTTGGATTTGGTAAGGAGAAGGGATGAAAATCTCCTAATCTTTCACGAGCGTAGGCAAATTCATCCTTTATACCCGATCTTATTCCGAATTGGTGTACGTTTTTATCACCAACTATCTCACATACCCGTCTTATGACAGTGGCGTGAGAGAACCTTTCTCCCAAGAATTCATCGCGAAGATCCGCATGCGCATCCAGATGTAGAATGTGAAGTTCATCACAAACACTATGTACAGCCTTTATCGCAGGATAACTAACGAGATGCTCTCCACCGATCATAAGTGGTATGCCATCGTTTTCCAACAAAGATGAAACATATTTCTCTATCATATCGAGAACCTTATCTCTGTTACCAAATGGAAGCTCGAGGTCCCCATCGTCTACAAAACATAAAGATTCGATATCTTCATCTTGATATGGACTGTAGGTTTCTATGCCAACAGATGCCGCCCTTATCGCATTGGGAGCAAACCTGGAACCGGGCCTATAAGAAGATGTTCCATCGTAAGGGGCACCAAAGAGAGAAATGCATCGTTTTGCTTTTATTTCATCTGGTCTTTTTGAGCCCAGGAATTGCAAACTCATATCAAGCTTTTGATGAAATTCGGTAATGCAAATGCAGCGCGATGTACATCGGCGTTGTAATACTTCAATTCATACCTATCTATATCTATTCTTTCTTCGTGAAGATCACCGATGGGATCATACCTCTTCGAAGCGAAGGCGTAACTCCACAATGTGCCCGGGTAGGAAGGCATATATCCCAAATACATTCTTCTACCGGGGAAGGCATACTTCATCTCCTTATATATGTTTTTCACCCAATACGTATCGTGATAAGGGCTCTCCGTTTGTGCAACCATTATACCATCTTCCCTCAAAGCGTTGTAGCAGTCCTGATAAAACTTTCTTTGGAATAGTGGACTCGCCGCACCAGCATACGGATCCGTAGAATCCACTATTATGATATCGAACTCATCCTTTTTGTCTTCAACATAACTCGCTCCGTCGGCAATCACTACATGAGCACGTTTATCCTCAAAAGCCTTAGAAAGCTGGGGAAAGAATCTTTTAGACACCTCTATTACCTTCTCATCTACCTCCACAAGGGTAGCCTTTCTTACCCCGGGGTGCTTCAAGACTTCTCTGAGAACCCCCCCATCTCCCCCTCCTATTATCAAAACATCTTCTGGATCCGGATGTACGAAGAGTGGCACATGGGTGATCGTCTCATGGTACATAAACTCATCTTTCTCTGTAAACATAGTATAACCATCTAAGATGAGTATCTTACCGAATCCATAACTCTCTAAGACATCTATCCTCTGATAACTCGTTGTAAAACTGTAGAGATGTTTCTTTACCTTAAAACTGAAAGCAGAGCCGGATGATTCTTTTTCCGTAAACCATAACTCCATCTCATTCACTTCAAAAGCACCCCCTTTTCAATACCAGAGTATTACGGCAGCAAACACTGCTCCCACTTTTTCGACCTTCATATCTATTGCAATGCTTTCTACCTTCTTTACCTTCCATCCCCTGTTTTCCAATCCTGAAATGGCCATTTCCCTTACGGTCTTCTCTATCCTTTCTTTATCAGCATAGTCTTCATGTTCCATTACCAAAGCAGGTAAATTCTCGTCTTCTGGGAATGCAGCAGCCACTCCTGCACCTATTATCCCAATAGAACCACCCTCCGTAGACAAGCTGGCGTATGCAGCAGGTACAATAGCACCATATGGCAAAGTAATGGAGGAAACCTTACGACAGTGGGGAGGAATTATACTGCTCATCTTAACCAGGTTAACATTACCAACCCCGGCATCTCTTAAGGCTGCATCGAAGGCATTCAACGAACTACATCCCGTTCCTTTACCCGCAACCAGGAGATATTTTTGAGGAATATCGATCATACTCTTACCCCTTGTTTAACTCCGAATTTGTAAGGAGAATCCTCACTTATACCTATATCTTCATATTTCCCACGCTTTATTTCCATGGTCGTTCGACGACCGGCATTGAGAACAACTTGTAAATAATCGAAACCTTTCCATGGGTCTACTTCTTCGCCACATGTGAAAAGGTCAACAGCACTATAACCATATTCTGGCCAGGTATGTATAGTTAAGTGCGATTCTGCAACAACAACAACTCCGCTCACTCCATAGGGCTTAAATTTGTGAAAGACGCTTTCAACTACGGTTGCGTTGGATTTTCTCGCTGCTTCCAGCATCAGGGATTTAATGCTTTCCAGGTCGTTCAATATCTTCTTATCACAGTCGTAAAATTCAACCAATAGATGCCTACCAAGTGCTTTCAATTCGATCGCCTCCTCGTTGTATTAGTTATTGGTCAATCTATCTTGATCCAGAGAAACTTGCACTTTTCTCTATTAGATGGATTCCTTACATAATGTTTCTTATCCGCCCTGAAATAAAAACAATCCTTCGCTCTTAACCTATAGGTCTTATCGTTCAAATGTAATTCTAATCTTCCAGATATGATGTACCCGAATTCTTCCCCTGGATGATATGTTTCTTTGCTAGTTTGGGCCTCAGGGTCTAAAACGACGAAGTAAGGGTCTAATTTCTTTTCTTGGACGTTGGGTATCAGGATCTGAGATCGAACTCCTTCGGGTTCATCATAAACTGGGATCCGCTCATCTCTTTTGAATATTACCTTTTCATCTTCTTCTTCCGAAAAGAAACGTTTCAGATCGAAATCAAGGGCTAATAGAATCTGCTGAAGGGTTTCTATAGAAGGCGAAGTTTTATCCCTTTCTACTTGTGAGATAAAACCCTTCGTCAAGTCAGCCCTTTCTGCCAACTCTTCCTGAGTTAAACCTTTCGATAGCCTCAACCGCTTTAATCTTTCCCCGATCTTCATTTCTCATCCTCTCTCCGAAATAACATTATTACTAAACCTTTAGATTAGCAATCCTAAACATTATATTCATATACACCCTGCATGTCAAGTAGCTACGGTTTGACATTAGACAGATCTTACGATATCATATCACCGTTACGGCAAGATCTCCGAACAACCTTTTTATGCGAAGGGAGGAATGAGGTAGTTGTGAATCTTAGTTATCCCTTGAAGTTTAAACCCATAGCCAAGGAACTCATCTGGGGTGGGGATATGCTCAAAAGGTTCGTGAAAGAAGGGCATACCAATCCCATAGGTGAATTGTGGTACACATCGGACTTCAAAGATGATATCAGCGTAGTGTCAAATGGAGAAGCCAGGGGGTACACGTTGAGGAAACTGATGGAAGAATTCCCTTACGAACTCACC
>WFSK01000099.1 GCA_015486095.1 Thermotogae bacterium | reverse complement strand
CCTTTTCAACAGATCTATGTTTATTCCGGATCTTATCTTTATACCTCTTAATCCTCGCCTCCAATTTATCGACTGCAGAGTCTATCGAGGCGTACATATCATTAGAAGATTCTTCTACACGCAATATCATTCCTTTTACGTGAGTTGTGATTTCTACTATCTGTCTTTCGTGTTCTACGTTCATAAGCACTTCCACTGACATAGGTCCCTTATAGAACCTATTGAGCTTCTTCAGTTTTGAGATTGCATACTCCTTCAGAGCATCCGTAATATCGATGTGTTTACCGCTAAAAGAAATTTGCATTTTGATCCTCCTTCAACATCTAACATTTGGTATTCGACATTACCAATTATATCATGATAGCATATACCCTAATTGTAATATGGTCTTTACCACGAATAGATCTACGAAATACAATATCAGCAGGGCGATGAAAGGTGAAATATCTATAAATCCTATAGGTGGAATGAAACGTCTTATGGGGTTCACAACTATATCGGATAATTTGTAAATGGTAATGATCAAAGGATGATAGGGGTTTGGCCTCAGCCAGCTCAATACAGCGGCGATTATTATCACAATGTAAAAGAAATAGATGATGATATGGAGAACACTTCCAATCGCGATCAGAAGATTACCTACGATGAACATCCTTTTTCACCTCTAAATCAGCTTTTCTTGTTTCCCATGTAAGGCTATCTCACCGATATGGGTATAAGCCATATCAGTTGCAATCCTACCCCTTGGTGTTCTCTCTATCAAACCCTTTTGCAACAGATAAGGCTCATATACATCGGATATGGTATCGGGTTCCTCACCCAAGGAAAAAGCAAGAGTGTTTATGCCCACTGGCCCTCCACCATATCTCTCCACTATGATCTTCAATATCTTTCTATCCACTTCATCTAAGCCCAATTCATCGATCCCCAGGAGTTCTAACGCTTCTTTTGCACATTCGAGCGTGATCTCTCCCTCAGCGCGTACCTGTGCATAATCCCTCACCCTTCTCAACAACCTATTCGCTACCCTTGGAGTTTCTCGAGAGCGCCTCGCTATCTCAAATGCCCCTTCATCTGATATCTTTATACCCAATACCTGTGAAGTGTGCTTGATGATCTTCATGATCTCCTCTGTAGAGTAGAATTGCAATTCGAGAGTCATACCGAATCTGTTTCTCAAAGGGGAGGTTAACAAACCACTTCTGGTCGTCGCACCTATTAAGGTGAATGGTTGTATGTCCACTCTAATGGAACGGGCACTCGGACCTTTACCCAACATTATGTCTATTTCGAAGTCTTCCATAGCCGGGTAAAGTATCTCTTCTATGGTACGATTTAATCTGTGTATCTCATCTATGAAGAGGATATCACCTCTCTCGAGAGAGGTGAGAATAGCGGCTAAATCCCCTGCACGTTCTATGATTGGACCCGAGGATATACGAATGTTAACTCCCATTTCATTCGCCAATATGTTGGCTAAGGTGGTTTTACCAAGTCCTGGTGGGCCTATTAAAAGGATGTGATCCAGTGGTTCATTGCGCAACTTTGCAGCTTCTACTGCGATCCTAACCTTTTCCTTTACCCTTTCCTGTCCGATATATTCATCGAAACTCTTGGGTCTAATAGAGAGGAATCTCTTATCCTCTTCTCTACTTTTTGGTGATAACAATCCTTTACCCATAAGATCCTCCATTCTATCTCAAACTCATCTAACACCCATAACTATCTTCCCGTATAACCCCTTAATACTACCCTGCCTTTCTCTCTCCTCATCTCAACCTTTTTTATATCCTTAGAAACGTAGTATTTCGAATCCTTTATGGTAATCTCTACACCGCGATAAAGCATTTCTTTGGCTATTACTCTGGCATTTCTTCCTAAGCTTTCGAACGCCTTTTGAAGCTGTTCCTTTTTGGCCTTCAGCTGTGTTACCTTATTCCTCAGCTCTTTAGCTGTCTTTAAGGCTCGCTGAAGCATCTGTTCCTTATCTTCGGGTAACGTGT
>WFSK01000098.1 GCA_015486095.1 Thermotogae bacterium | reverse complement strand
GATCTATATCATCCCTGTAATTCAGAGGATTACCTCTATATGCCTTACAAGGCCTCATGTTCGTATGCAAATTGAACTCCTGGCGCAATTTCACTATGGGGCTGTAATACACATACCCTTTTCCTCTTAATTCAGGATTCAATTCCCTATCTGCTTCCTCTTTGGGTTTAGAAGTTATTGCACCGAAAAGACAGCAATCTGTGGTCTTCAAGAGTTCTATAGTTCTTTCGGGTGTGGCATTTCCTTCAGATTTCCAGAATTCCCACCCGATATCTCCGTAGATGTATTCTGCATCGAGTTCTATCGCATTCAACACTACCATAGCGGCATCCATAACATCTTTTCCGATTCCATCACCGGGTAAACAAGCTATCCTGTACTTTGCCATCTTTTTACTCCTTCATTTGAATATTTCTCCAGTTTCCTTATACCAAAATAACAGATCTAAGTGAGCCATAGGAATATCGACCTCTCTCGCAAATCTCCTCATCTTCTTTTCTATCTCAAAATATTTCTTCTTCGATAGGGCATTTGGGATCCTTTCTATTATTCCAAAGAGCCTTAAATTTTTTAATATGTGTCTGTCGAGTATTGCAAGCGCTTTTCCCAATCCAATGTTCCTTAAAAAGTGACTTGCCTCTTTATAGCCCATCCCTTTCACATTCCTAACCAACCAATCTCGCATATCTTTATCCTTGCCCAATTTCCTCAAGTGCGGTCTAACAACGATCTCATCGTTATTCATGAAGAACTCTCTCGCTCTAACTATATATTCCGCCTTTTTATTCTTAAATCTAACTCCATTTAACCTTTTGACGATCTCATCTACCTCTCCTTTCAGTAACAGACCTTCATCTACAAGTCGCTGTACCACATCCCAACAGACCTTTGCCTTGGACTGCGGAGTTAATATGCAAAAGACCAATTCAGTAAATATATCTTCTTCTCTACCCTCTTCCCAAACTCGTTTAAATTCTTCTAACCTCTTCTGTATCTCTTGCCGCTTGGCGAAATAAACACTTCTTAACATCTTCATTTCTTCGATCATAAATTCACCCGATCATACACCCTTATCTTCGTTTATCAACACCTCTCTTATACGCCTTTTTTGTTCATCATTTAAAGCGATCTTTCCAGCGGCAGCATTGGATTCCACCTGTTGCACTGAAGAAACAGAAGCGATTATCGGTCCCATCCCGGGTAGGGTGAGCATATAAGCGATGGCCAGTTGATTCAATTTTAAACCCCATTCATGTGCAAGCGAAGCTAACTTATGTAATTTTTCCATTACTGGTTTACTCGTATCTTTCTCCAGCGTACCTTCATCATATAATCGGTCTCCTGGACCGACCTTCGATAAATCCAAATACTTTTCTGTCAGAAGCCCACGTGCCAAAGGACTCCATGCTACAAAAGAAATGCCAGTGTGAGCCGCATATTCTAAAACACCTTGGTAAGAATCTGATTCGCCATGGAGTATGTCGAATTGGTTTTGAACTGCTATTACTCGACAGCGGATCGAGGTTTCGTTTTCAACTGCCCTGTAGAGGGAGAGTTGATCCACTGTGAAATTAGACACGCCAAAGTAACGCACCAGATCTTGTCTGATAAGATCTTCAACGGCTGATAAACTTTCCTCAACAGGGGTGTCTGGATCAAAAGAATGGAAATATAGCAGATCAATATGATCGACTTGCAATCGCTTTAAACTGGCATAAACTGAATCCAAAATGTTACCTCTGGAAAGGCGGCTATGATTTGGGGTAAATCCATCCATTCCACCGAAGACTTTAGTTGCCAATACTATATTACGCCTTTGATCAGGATTGCTCTTCAGCCATGTACCGATCACCCTCTCCGAATTCCCAGAAGCATTGTTGTAACGGTTTGCCGTATCCCAAAAAGTTACACCCAATTCGACGGCTCGATCGAAGATATGTAGGGCAGTTTTTTCGTCTACCCTGGATCCATCTCCTGTTTCAGGATATCCTATCTTCCATGTTCCTAAACCTACATTAGATACACGTAACCCCGATGCTCCCAACAAACGGTAAGGCATCCCATTAAATTCATCGGTTGTCCATGGAACACCGTACAACTCAGGATGTGGTTTTCTGTAATCCATTAAGATACCTCCCTTTTTATCTACTGACGAAGCATTATTCACTCGAATATCTTGTCGAGAAATTCGTCTTCTACCGAACCGATCCTCTCCCCCCAGTGCTTTCCTTTGAGATCGAAGTAGATCTTGATCTTGGGTTCCGTACCGGATGGACGTACCGTTACCTTAATATCAGAATCATCTCCATAATAAAGGGCGAGTACATCTGAAGGAGGTAATGTATCGATCCCTTTTGAATAATCGATAACGGATGATAATCCTAAACCTGCAAGCATGGATGGGGGGTTCTCCTTCAATCTGCTCATGAGCTTTTCCATCTTTTCTCTTTCTACAACGGTTTTGAATTCGACAGAGTGTAGAGATTCGGTAAAATATCCATATTTCTCGTATATTTCTTCTAATCTATCCAATAATGTCTTTTTCTGTCGATGATAATGGGATACCATACTCGCTATCAATACTGCAGCTATAACGGCATCTTTATCCCTAACGAATGTGCCCGCAAGGTATCCATAGCTCTCTTCAAAACCAAATAAGAAAGACTTCATACCCGTATCGTCCAGCTCTTTTATCTTTTCTCCTATGAATTTAAATCCTGTCAATACCTCTACCAACTCAACTCCAAATCTCTTTGCTATCTCCTTTGCCAGATCGGTCGTTACGATTGTCTTGACTACGAAACCGTTCTTCGGCAGCCTGTTCTTATCTTTCAGTCTGTTGAGTAGATAATCCATCAGCAAGATACCTACCTGATTTCCATTTAACTTGAAGAACTTGCCTTCTTTCTTTATCATTATTCCTATCCTATCGCAGTCGGGATCCGTCGCCATTATAAGATCGATATCATAGATATTGGGCATCTTCAATGCCTCATCGAATGCGAGATCATCTTCTGGATTTGGTACCCTGACTGTGGGAAACGCACCATCGGGTTTTTCCTGGCTGTGTACGATATAAACCTTATCGAATCCTACCATCTTCAAGGCAGAAGGAACGAGTTTTATACCTGTCCCGTGAAGAGGAGTGTAAAGGATTCTCAGATCGGAGGAAACCGAGTCTTCAAATTGTTTACAAAGGTGTAGGACCTTCTCGAGATAGACCGAATCCACATCATCACCTATCGAGATCGGTTCAAAATCCTTAGATAATTTAACATCGGAGAATATATCCACTGCTTCTATCTCTTTCGTTACCTCGTTCGCAAGCCGTGGAACCATCTGTCCTCCATCGGAAGAATAGACTTTGTATCCATTATATTCTGAAGGATTATGACTCGCCGTGATCACTACACCTACACCTGTCTTTAAGTGTCTTACTGCAAACGAAAGTTCCGGAGTAGGACGCATATCTTCGAAGAGGTATGTCTTTATCCCATTTGCGATGAATACCGATGCCGTTTCTTCTGCAAATTCTCTTGAGTTCCATCTCGAATCATGGGCGATCACCGCAGATCGGGGTAAATCTTTCTTCAATAACCAGTTTGCAACTCCCTGAGTTGCACGCCTAACAGTATAGATATTCATTCTATTCGTACCAGGTCCCATTATCCCACGCAATCCTCCGGTACCAAACTGAAGGTCTTCATAAAATGCATCTTCACGCTGAGACTCACTCATATTGCGCAATTCTGTCTTCACTTTCTCATCCACTGCTGGTTCTCGTAACCATCTTTCATATTCTGCTCTGGATCTTTGCATCTCTACACCAACCCCCTAAGGATATCTCTTAATTCAATTTGAAATCATCGTTGAATTCATTATAATCCCTGTCAAATATTATGTCAATTAAAGTGAAATAGAAAACTGCCGATATGAATATTGAAAAGAGGTGGTATGTTTTGAGGATAGAGCCTTTGAGTTTGCAGATAGCCCAGATGCAAAACGCTTATGAGGCGAGTGCAAGGACTCTACGGTCACCTGCATCTCCTTCTCAACCTGTGATGAGCAAAGAGCAAACGGAAGCTCTACTGGATTTGAGCCTTTATGGGCAGAATGCTGCCACGATGAAATTGGTCAGGATGATAGGACAATTGTTCGATGCACAGGCTTAAGGCATTAATGAGTCGAAGAGGAGTTTGATATGGCGAAGATAGCTGTGATAGGTGTGGGAGCAGTGGGAAGCACCTTCGGTTATACGGCTCAAATGGCAGGTATAGCTGAGGAGATCGTGTTGATCGATATCAACCGTGCGAAGGCCGAAGCCGAGGCAAGCGACATGAGTCATGCAGGCGCCTTTCTAAAACCAGTGGATGTCCATGCGGGAACTTATGCGGATTGCAAAGGTGCCGATATCGTCGTACTCACCGCGGGTGTTGCCCAATCTCCTGGGGAATCGAGACTCGCTCTCGTTGAACGGAATGCCAAGATATGTGAGGGCATCGCCGAGCAGATCAAGCAGTACACAAAAGATGCTCTTATACTCGTTGTGACAAATCCCGTGGATGTGATGACCAAAGTCGTGCTCGAACGATCCGGGTTTTCATCTAATCGTGTATTGGGTTCCGGGACGGTTCTCGATTCAGCTCGCTTTCGCCGGATCCTGAGTCGATATTGTAAGGTAGATCCCAGAAATGTACATGCCTATGTACTCGGGGAACATGGGGATAGTGAAGTCCCTATATGGAGTCACGTACGCGTTGCAGGGATACCGTTGACCGATTTCTTAAGGGGATGTGATAGGGAGTGGGATGAGAGTGATCGCGAGGAGATAGCTCAAGCGGTTCGCAATTCTGCCTATCATATCATCGAATCGAAGGGGGCCACGAGTTACGGAGTGAGCCAAGCTTTGCTTCGAATAGTCGAAGCGTATATGAGAGATGAAGATGCTGTATTGACTGTCTCAACGTTGATTCAGGGACAATACGGTATCAGGGATGTTTGTCTGAGCGTACCCTGTGTGATCAACGGGACTGGTGTCTCAAGAATAGTCGAGATGCCTCTCGAACCTTTAGAAAAGGAACAGTTACTTAAATCTGCAGAAGTGATTCGCGAGACTGCTAAGAGCGTGGGATATTGATTTGAGGTGAGCATCTATTTCTCTTCGATATTCAAAAGTGCGAGAAATGCAGATTGAGGTATGTTAACTCTTCCAACTTCCATCATGCGCTTTTTGCCGCGTTTTTGCTTTTCCAGCAATTTCTTTTTGCGGGTTACATCCCCTCCATAACATTTGGCCAAAACATCCTTTCTCAGTGCACTTATAGTCTCCCTCGCTATTATGTGTTCTCCTATAGCCGCCTGGAGAGGTATCTTGAACAGATGGCGTGGAATGAGTTCTTTTAACCTCTTCAAAACTTCTCGAGACACTGCTTCAGCCTTATCTCTATGGATGATCATGGACATGGCATCAACACGTTCTTTGTTCACAAGAATGTCGACCCTGACTAATTCAGAAGTCCTGTAATCCTTTACCTGATAGTCGAGAGAGGCATAGCCATGGGATACGGCTTTTAGTTTATCGAAGAAACCGAAGATCATCTCCTCGTAAGGCATATCGAACTCTATTATGACACGGGAGGGTGTTATATAGTTCATAGATTTGAATTCTCCTCTCTTTGCCTTTACGAGTTCTATTACTCCGCTCATATACTGCTGAGGGGTTATTATTGAGAGTGAGACATAAGGCTCTTCTATCGTTTTTATCTCACTCATGGGAGGAAAATCCGCCGGATTGGATATGACTTTCGTCTCACCATTCAGGAGTGCCACCTTGTATGGAACATTCGGTATCGTCATTACGATGTTAAGTGCATATTCTCTTTCCAGGCGTTCCCTTATAACATCCATGTGGAGTAGACCTAAGAAACCGGCACGAAAACCGAAACCTAAAGCAGGTGAATTACTCTCTTCGAAGATTATAGAGGCATCGTTTAACTTAATCTTCTCTAATGCGTATCGCAGTGCTTCGTAATCCACAGTATCAACGGGATACATACCGCAAAATACCATAGGTTTTACTTCCTTGTAGCCGGGTAAGGCTTCAGAGCAAGGTTTATCTTCGCGAGTGATAGTATCCCCTATGCGAATTGCCCTTATGGACTTTATATTGGCTATTACATATCCAACTTCACCTGCTTTTATGATATCTGTAGGAGTTAACTCTGGAGAAAAGATACCCACTTCTTCGACTTTATGGACTTCTCCAGTTGCCATGAATCTGATCGGCATACCCGCCCTTATCTCTCCATCGAAACAGCGTATATGTACTATTATTCCTCTGTATTCGTTGTATTCTGCACCGAACACGAGTGCCTTGAGAGGAGCCTTTGGATCTCCACTTGGTGGAGGTATCTTCTTGACCACCGCTTCCAAAACATCTCTAACTCCTTCACCTGTCTTCGCGCTGACGAGATATACCTCTTCCTTATCAAAACCCAATAGATTCTTTATCTCCTTGAGGGTGGCATCGATATCTGCGTTCGAGAGGTCTATCTTATTTATCACAGGGATTATTTCCAGGTTGTTATCCATGGCAAGATAGACGTTGCTGACCGTTTGCGCTTCGACACCCTGTGAGGCATCGATCAGAAGAATAGCCCCTTCGCATGCCTTAAGGCTCCTCGATACCTCGTATGTGAAGTCTACATGTCCAGGTGTGTCTATCAAGTTGAATTCATAAACACCACCTGATTTCGCCACATAATTGAGCTTCACAGGTTGAGATTTTATGGTTATTCCTCGTTCACGTTCTATATCCATTCTATCGAGGAATTGGGGATGCATTTTACGACTTTCCACGGCATGTGTTATTTCCAATATCCTATCTGCGAAGGTGGATTTCCCATGATCTATATGAGCTATTATAGAGAAGTTACGTATCAGACTTCCCATGACTTGCCAGATATTCCTTCACCATATCGATAAAATATCGATGTACGCGCTTATCATTGGTCAATTCTGGATGGAAGGAAGAAACGAGAATGTTGTCCTCCTTTGCCATGATGGCAAAGCCATTGTATTTGCCCAGTATTCTAACATTTTTACCTGTACGAGTTATAACAGGTGCTCTTATAAAGATACATCTATAAGGCGGTGCTCCTATGAGATCCAAGGGGATATCGACCTCGAAACTATCCACCTGTCTACCAAATGCATTGCGTTTCACCTCGATATCGATCAATCCCAAACCATAGACCTCATCGTTTATTTTGCTCTTGGAGACCACTATCATCCCGGCGCACGTTCCCCATATTGGCATACCATCATTGGCACGGTGAATCAATGGAGATCTGAGACCAGCCGAATCCAGAAGCCTTGTTATAGTCGTGGATTCTCCTCCTGGGATGATCAGACCATTTACCTTCTCAAGCGCTTCTTTCGTTTTGACCCTTATTCCCTCTACACCACAGGAATGTAACATATTCATATGTTCTCTTATATCACCTTGCATCGATAAGACACCTATGATCACCTTACATCTCCCCAAAGTAGGGCGTGTTACCACGCCCCATGAAATGATCGAATTATATTTCAAGCTTTTGCAAATTTATTTCTTAAAAATTAAAATCAATCTTTCGTGTACGGTAAAAGTGCCATTTGCTTTGCCCTTTTAATCGCTTTACTCAGCATTCTTTGGTGTTTTGCACAGACACCTGTTGCTCGTCTTGGAAGTATCTTTCCCTTATCCGTCACGTAATTATGTAAGAGTTTAAGATCCTTATAATCGATATATGTTGTATCCTTTGAGCAAAACTCACAAGTCTTTTTCCTATGTTCTCTTACAAACCTACCTTTACTCCTGTTCTTTTTAAAAGCCATTACTCCAACCTCCTAAACATCAAAAAGGTATTTCATCACTTTCTTCACCATCTGGAGCCTTTGAATTCACATCTTTCTCATTCTCTTCCACAGGGTTTTCTAAGGGTTCATTCTGTGCATCCGGAGGGGATGAAGTGTAATCTTCCAATCTGCCTCTACCGTATGCCTCGGCTGCTGCCTTGGTTTCCATAAATCTAACGCGTTCTGCTATTACCTCTGTTGAATACCTCTTGGTTCCATCCTGAGCCTGCCATGACCTTACCTGTAGTCTCCCTTCAACGAGTACCAGACTTCCTTTCTTGAGATAAGAGCCGACGAATTCAGCACGCTTATCAAAAGCAACGATTCTTATAAAATCAGTATTAGAGCCAGCGTTATCCGATTCGAGCTCTTGAGAGTGATTCTGAGAAGAGAAGTTCCTATCAACTGCAAGTGTGAACAATGCTAATGCCATTCCCGATGGTGTATATTTCATGTCTGGATCTCTCGTTAACCTGCCAACCAAAATGACCTTGTTATAAGATGGCACAACTACACACTCCCTTTACTCGGCTTTTACTTCCTCAGGATTTTCTTCGTTTACGAGAATTTGTTCTGGTTTCTTTTCCAGATCTTCTCTTCTCAATATCTGATGCCTGATGATCTGAGGAGTAACCTTTAGAAAATCATCGAATTGAGATATGGTAGGTGGCTCTGCTTTAAACACCACAACGGTGTAATCTCCTTCAGAAAACTTCTTCACTTCATAAGCCAACTTACGCATACCCCAACGATCCACGTTCAGAATTTCTGCTCCTTGGGTCTTCATCCTGTTCAAAACCTTGTCCACGATGGCATTACGTGCCTCTTCTTCTGGTATTGGAGCAACTACAAACATCATTTCATAAATCCTCATTTCTTTACCTCCTTTCTCACGGACAACGGTCCTATCATACAAGATAGAACGAGAAAGTCATTTTTTCACCACGAGTGTAGTATACTTTGATCTCTTGTTCAAAGTCAAGATCTTCATCAACACATCTTGACATATAGCCGATCTCGAATTCTTTGGTGTATAATATACACGAAAATGTCATGAAAGGGCATGTTGTAGTTAAGAACTTCATATCAGATGAGGAGCTTCAGAGGAGGAAAAAAGAGAAGCTATCTTATCTTTTCACTGCAAAAAAGCTATTCAAAGAGTTTCTGAAGACTCCTGTTCCATTTACTGTCTCTTTTATCGATAGCGGTGGTGTGATCCTACTCGTAAAGGGTAATAGAAAAGACCTATTTTTTGAAGAAGGATTGATCATCGACGAAAATTTTAAAAACACTGCAATATTCATAGCGTTAAAGGAAAATGTATCTGTGGAGATCAAGGGAAAAGAACATAACTTCCCTCCTTTCTACAATTGGTCATGTGCCGCAGCACCCATAAGGGATGAAAATGGCAAGGTTACAGGTGTAGTGGGTCTATCTGCTGAAAATGAGTTCTATCCAAACTATGCAGTTGGAATTGCCTCTGCTTTGGCCAAGGCCATAGAAGATGAGGTAAAACTGCAAAACCTTCTGGATGAAGTGGAACTTTCCAAGAAATATGCAGAGGTGATAAGTGAAGGAAATAAAGATGGTGTTCTTGTCCTGGATGCAAACGCACACGTTTTGTATATAAATGAGACCGGAGCAAACATACTAAGGGTGGAAAGGAAAGATGCGATCGGAAAACACGTTTCGGAAATCGTGGACTTTACACCCGTTATACTCGGAGTGTTTAAAACACATAGAGGATATGTGGATAAAGAGTTTATTATAGAAAGTCCATCGAGGGGGTTATTACACTTTTTGAAGACTGCAGTTGTATTGAGAAATAAAGATGGGGAGTTCGCAGGGGTGGTAGACTTCTTCAGGGAAATAAAGAGAATTCGAAAGTTTGTTACCAAGTACATTGGAGCAGAAGCACGCTTTGCATTTGCAGATATCATAGGTGAGGACCCGAGATTGAAAGAGGCGATCAGGTTGGCAAGAACCGCTGCACGTTCCAGTTCGCCCGTCCTGATAACGGGAGAGACTGGCACCGGGAAGGAAATGTTTGCTCAGGCAATCCATTTCGAAAGTAACTATTCCAACGGACCATTTGTCGCATTGAACTGCGGTGCTGTACCCAGAGATCTTGCAGAAAGCGAGTTATTCGGATACGAACCTGGTGCATTTACGGATGCGGATAAGAATGGCAGACCCGGGAAATTTGAACTCGCTGATGGAGGAACCCTCTTTCTCGACGAAGTCGAGGAACTTCCTCCGGTAATGCAGTCAAAACTTCTAAGGGTCCTCGAAGATAAAGTGATCACACGTATCGGGGGGACGAGATCTTTAAAAGTGAATGTAAGGATCATTTCTGCAACGAACAACGACCTCGATCTACTTATCAAAGAAAACAGTTTCAGGAGAGACCTTTATTACAGATTAAACGTTATCCAGATCCATATCCCTCCTTTGAGAGAAAGAAGAGGAGACATCCCTTTGCTTGTAGATCACTTCCTTAAAAAGTTTTCTGAAGAACTCGGCAAAAAGATCGAGCGAGTGGATAATTCATTCATAGAACCTTTGATGAACTACGAATTCCCAGGCAACGTGAGAGAATTGCAGAACATTGTAGAACGTGCGGTGAATATTGCCAGATCTTCGGTTCTTACGAAAGAGCACCTTCCAGAAAGCGTGTTCAAAACGAAAAGAGGAGTAGAAAACCTGGAACTGCTCAAGAAAAAGATCATAGAGCGAACCTTATTAGAAACGAACTTCAACATATCCCTTACTGCGAAGAGAGTTGGCGTTTCGAGACCTACCCTTTACAAATTGATCAAAAGGTTTGATATCCCCATCATTAAATAGCTTCAATAATTTACACTTTTTTACACCTATTGTTAAAATTTTTAACACATTTGGTGCGCTTGAATAACCTTTAACCTCGCAAATATCGATTCTTTCACTGATCCTCATTCTGGCACGAAGTTTGCTACTTATCAGGTGAGGAGGTATTTTATACGAAAATATGAGGTAGGTGGTTCAATGGAACAGAGTGAGAAGTAGAAATCGCGATGCTCAGTGTAAATATAGGGCATTGAAGGTCTAGGAATTCAGAAAGTTCGTTAAACCATTAGGAGGTGTGGTATTGTGAATGTAGGTGAAATAGAGATTCTTTACGACAAAGATGCAGATCTCGATGTATTGAAGGCGAAGAAAGTTGCGGTATTGGGTTATGGTAATCAGGGAAGGGCTCAAGCATTATGTTTAAGAGATAGTGGAATAAATGTTGTGGTAGCCGATCTGAATGGCTCTCCTGCATGGAAACAAGCGGAAGAGGATGGAATGAAAATTATGTCGGTTAGCGAAGCAGCAAAATGGGCTGATTATATCCAGGTTCTTCTCCCAGACGAACTCCAAAAATCCATTTATGATAAGGAAATAGCACCTTATATGAGTGAAGGTAAGGTTTTAGGATTTTCGCACGGTTTTAACATCCATTATCACCAAATCATCCCTCCTGAGTTTGTAGATGTAGTGATGGCAGCACCAAAAGCTCCTGGTGCAATTGAGCGAAGGTTATATACAGAGGGGAAAGGAGTACCAGCACTTGCCTGTGTACATCAGGATGCGAGTGGAAAGGCATGGGATTTGGTACTCGCGTACTGTAAGGCCCAGGGATGGACGAGGGCAGGTGTTATAAAATCCACATTCAAAGATGAGACCGAAGAAGATCTATTCGGAGAACAAGCAGTTCTTTGTGGAGGTGTCGTAGAACTCGTAAAGGCTGGATTTGAGACACTTGTTGATGCGGGTTATCCCCCAGAATTAGCCTACTTTGAGACATATCATGAGCTTAAATTGATCGTAGATCTGATGTATGAAGGTGGTATTGTTCACATGTTCGATTCGATCAGTAATACTGCTGAGTATGGAGCTCTCACAAGGGGAAAGATGATCATTACTGATGAGACAAGGAAGGTGATGAAAAAGATACTTAGCGATATCCAGGATGGAACATTTGCAACCGAATGGCTTCTCGAAAACAAGGTAGGAAGACCGAAGTTCAGGGCTCTGCTTGAACAGCAGAAGAAGCATCTCATTGAAAAGGCCGGAGACAGAGTGAGAAATATGTTCCCTTGGAGTAAAGGGAAAGGTAAATAATTTTTTATCGAGAGGAGGTGTAAAAAGTGAAAAAAGTCATTACGATCTTGCTCATTGCAGTATTAGTTGTGGGGTTGTTCAATTACCCAGGATTTGCAAATTCTTCTCAGCAGATTAAGCCTCGTGTCATTAAGCTTGCCCATGTGGTGAACGCAAAGGATGCATTTAATATTGCTGCTGAGAAATTTAAGCAGGTGGTGGAAAGGAAAACAGGAGGAAAGATACGGATTAAGATCTATCCCAACGCTCAATTAGGTGACGAAAGAACTCTGATAGAAGGAATGCAGATGGGAACGATCGATATGGGAGTCATTACAGATGGACCTATTGCAAACTTTCTTCCTGAGATCGCTGTATTTGAAATGCCATTCCTGTTCAATACACCTGATGAAGCATATTACATCCTGGATGGTCCAATCGGACAAAAGGTTTTAAAAGATTTAGAAAAGGTAAACCTTCATGGGCTCGCATTCGCTGAAAGGGGATTCAGAAACATAACCAACAGCAAAAGACCTGTAAGAACTGCTGCTGATGTAAAGGGATTAAAGATAAGGGTAATGGAGAATCCTCTTTATGTAGATACTTTTAAAGCGCTTGGAGCAAATGTCGTACCTATGGCATGGGGCGACTGCCTTACCGCGTTGAAACAAGGGACGATCGACGGGCAAGAGAATCCAGTAGTGGTTATCTATTCGTTTAAATTCTGGGAATGCCAAAAGTATATGACACTCGACAGACATACCTATGCTCCCGCAACGATATTGATGAGCTTAAAGCTATGGAAATCTCTTACCCCAAAGGAGAAGTATATCTTTACCCTCGCTGCAGACGAGGCAGCAGATGCTGCAAGAGATTATGATAATAAAAATGAGGCAGAACAGCTGAAGATCATTGAGCAACATGGAATGAAAGTGATCAAGAATCCCGATATTGCATCGTTTAGAAAGGCAGTTGAGCCGGTGTATAAGAAATACGGAGCAAAATTCGGCGATCTACTCACTCAAATACAGAACGCACTAAAAGAATATAGGAAAGAACATAAATAGGGATTGAGCGGGCAACCCATTTTAATACTCGTTTAATCGGGTTGCCCTCTTCTTTATCTACTGGAAGGGGAAAATGAAGAAGTTTATTAAGGTTTTGGATAAAATCGGAGATATATTGAATTACATCATAAGTAAGTTCGTTATGACATTGCTTTCGATAATGATAGGAGTAGTTACTCTTCAAATCATTGCAAGGGAATTCTTCACAGCGTTTTCTTGGACGGAAGAACTCTCAAGATATCTGCTCGTGTGGGGAAGCTTCTTTGCCGCAACCATCGCCTATAAGAAGGGTTCTCATATCGCGATTACCTTTGTTGTAAATTTGTTTAATGAGAAAACCAGAAGGATCGTGAAATTGACCATGGATATCCTTTCTTCTATATTCTTCGTCGTGATGATCTACTTCGGTTTTAAGATGATTTCATTGCAGATATATCAAACATCTCCTGCGATGCAGATCCCTATGCGCTTAGTATATCTCTGTATTCCACTCTCAGGGATCATCATGCTGTATTATAACATCGAAGAAATCATCGGTAGAGACTTGAAAAAGGAGGAAGAAAATGGGTAGTGGTATCGTTCTATTACTGCTTTTTATGATTTTTGGCCTGTTTCTAATCTTCGGCATGCCCATAGCAATCGCGATTGGGACCTCATCTTTTATTATATTACTCTTGGGTAAGGTTTCTTTAGTCATTGTTCCACAGAGGATGTTTGCGGGAGTCGATTCTTTCGCATTAATCGCTGTTCCCTTCTTCATCTTAGCCGGAGATCTGATGTCCGAGGGTAAGGCTTCTGCTTTAATAATGGATTTTATAGAATCATTTTTGGGATTCTTACGCGGAGCACTATGGCCAGTTGCTGTATTAACTGCCATGGTTTTTGCAGGCATTTCGGGTTCTTCAGCGGCAGATACTGCCGCTGTTGCTGGAGCATTGATCCCCGATCTGGAAAAGAGAAAGTATGACAGGGAATTCTCCTCCGCTCTCATCGCGAGTGCAGGAAGTATAGGAGTGGTAATTCCTCCTTCCGTACCGATGATCCTCTATGCCTTTATTACCTATGCTTCTGTCTCCAAACTTTTTCTCAATGGATTTATTCCTGGCATACTAATGGGTGTTTCTCTATCCGCAATCGCATTGAGCAAGGCATATAAAGAACATTATTCAAAGAGTGGTAAAATTTCCATTAAAAATATTTGGGACACTTTCAAAGCAGCCATTTGGGGGTTACTCACCCCTATTATTATCTTAGGCGGCATCTTTTCGGGCAAATTCACTCCTTCTGAATCTGCAGTTGTTGCCGTCGATTGGGCTATTATGGTCTCCCTTTTTGTCTACAGGGACAAGAATCTAAAGGACATAATGAGGATCTTTGTGAAGTCTATGATCACAGCTTCACTCGTAATGTTCCTCATTTCTACAGCCAGGGTCTTTGCCTGGATATTGGCATATTGGAGTATCCCATCGTTAATCTCTAATGGAATCCTTGCCATCAGTTCGAATAGGTTCATCATAATATTACTCATCGATTTAATCTTCCTCATAGCAGGAATCTTTCTGGAGACTGCTTCTATCATAATCATCTTTACTCCACTGCTCTTCACATTGGCAACAACGATAGGTATTAATCCAATTCACTTTGGCATTATAGAAACAGTAGCGTTAGCCATCGGTATGGTAACTCCACCTGTTGCTATAAATCTATATGTGGTAAGCGGCGTTACTGGAATACCTATCGAGCGGATCAGTAAAGCCAATATACCACTTATATTGGCATTAATAGCTGTTCTATTTTTGGTTACATATGTTCCGATGATCTTCCCAAAGGCCATATTATAGGAGGTAAAAGATGAGAATATGCCTTTATAAAAAGGAAAAACATGAGAAAGTCGGATTATTTGAACATCGGAAGGTATTAGATGTTCAACAGATAATAGAAACGATGTGTATCCTCGAAAAAAGGTCGAAGACAAGGATAGACAACATTAAGGACCTGATCCTGAACTTCTCCCTATTCAAAAACTCATTGGAAAAAGCGAAAACATTGTTTAAAGAAGATTTCATAAACTTGTTTGCAGAAGACTATGTAGATCTATTGGCTCCTATTTACGAAGGTAGTAAGATCATCTGTCTTGGAAAAAACTATAAGGCCCATGCGGAGGAAATAGGTGATAAGAGTCCAACAGAACCAGTGTTGTTCGGAAAGTTTGCCAGCTGTGCAATTGGAGATGGTTCACCGATTCATTATCCCAACTTCGCTAAGAGGGTTGACCCAGAAGTAGAATTAGGTGTTATCATCGGGAAAGAAGGAAAAGATATATCAAAAGATGAAGCACTGGAACATGTCTTCGGGTATACCGTTGTAAATGATGTAACGGAGAGAGAATTGGAATTCGCAGATATGAAAGAGCAAAACCCATGGTTTAGATCCAAGAATTTCGATACATTTTCTCCTATAGGCCCCTATATCGTGTCAAAAGATGAGATATCCGATCCAAATGTATTGGATATCGAACTAAGGGTGAACGGTGAAATAAGACAAAAAGGAAATACAAGAGACATGATCTTCGACATTCCCTATCTCATTTCTTACATTTCAAAGTATATGACCCTCTATCCAGGGGATGTGATATCTACTGGAACGGTCCCGGGGATCAAAGCCGTTCATAAAGGAGATATCATCGAGGCAGAGATCGAAAAAATTGGAGTTTTGAGGAATGTTGTTGAGTGAAGAATTACTGTGATAAATATTATAGGGGCAAATGGCTTTTCTCTCGGCATCTTCTCTTGAAGGAGGTGATGTT
>WFSK01000097.1 GCA_015486095.1 Thermotogae bacterium | reverse complement strand
GCCTCAAGAGATGAAAGGGGAAGATTGATGGTTGGTGCAGCAGTTGGTGTTAGCGATGATACCTTCGAGAGAGTCGAAGCGTTGACGAATGTAGATGTAGATGTTATCGTCATAGATACTGCTCATGGGCATACCCAAAAAGTGATAGATAAACTCACTGAATTGAGGAAGATGTATCCCAATCTCGATATAATAGCTGGAAACGTGGCAACTGCTGAAGGATGTGAATCCCTTATAAAGGCTGGGGCAGATGCGGTTAAGGTTGGTATAGGTCCGGGCTCTATATGTACCACAAGAGTGGTAGCGGGTGTAGGTGTACCTCAACTAAGTGCCATACTCAACACCGTTGGTATTGCGAAAAGTTATGATATTCCTGTGATAGCCGATGGAGGAATAAGATATTCCGGAGATGTGGTGAAGGCACTGGCTGCAGGGGCAGAATCGGTAATGATAGGAAGCATATTCGCTGGAACGACAGAAGCCCCTGGGGAAACAATAATATACAACGGAAGGAGTTTTAAATCCTACAGAGGTATGGGATCTCTGGGTGCGATGAAAGAAGGAAGCAGAGACAGATACTTTCAAGATGAGACGCCTACGGAGAAGCTGGTACCAGAAGGGATAGAAGGGATGGTTCCATATCGAGGTCCGTTGAAAGATGTATTAGCTCAACTCATCGGTGGTCTCAGGGCAGGTATGGGTTACTGTGGAGCAAGGGATCTGAATGCATTATGGAAAAATGCCAGATTTGTAGAAGTTACTTCTGCTGGCGTGAAGGAAAGTCATCCCCACGATGTGAGGATAACGAGAGAAGCTCCCAACTACAGGTTTGGTGAATGAAGTAATTCGATAAGGAATATATCTTATGCACGACGAAGAAATACAATGAGTACGAACACCATCAAAGGTGAGAACTGGGATGAGATATGATATATGGAAGATCATTATAGCCTTCTTGCTTTCCTGGACACTTTGTTTCTTTCTAACACCGCTATTTCGAAGACTTGGAAAGCATTTTGGTATAACGGACAAATCGTTACGTGGTAAGCCCCCCAAGGGAGAAGTTCCCTTGCTTGGAGGATTGGCTTTATACCTACCTTTCCTTCTATTAACTCTGATCTTCATCCCCTCATCCCTCCAGAGAAATGCTTTCCTGCTGGGCAGTGGATTAATGGTCTTGCTTGGATTCGTAGATGACCTTTACGATATAAAACCATGGATAAAATTCCTGTTTCAACTATCCATTGGTGCATTGACTATATACATTGGAAACATAGAAATAACATTTGTAGGAGATCCATTTAGTGCTAGCAAGTTCGTATATATAAATGAACCTTTGGCATTTCTACTCACATTACTTTGGATCGTTACCATTACCAATGCCTTAAACCTCGTAGATGGGTTAGATGGATTGGCAAGCGGACTTTCTATCATCTCACTCATCGCTTTTTTCCTTCTTGGAATCATCATGAAGAGAAGTGAAATGCTATTATTGTACATCACGGTATTGATAGGAAGCAATATCGGCTTTTTGAGATATAACTTCCCCCCTGCTTCCATATTCTTAGGAGATACTGGGAGTCTGTTCCTGGGTTTTTCTCTGAGTATTATAACGGTACTCGGCACATTCAAGACTGCCACAGTGGTATCCCTAATGGTTCCTATCTTGATCCTGGGGATTCCCATATTGGATACGATATTCGCCATTCTCAGAAGGACTATCGAAGGGAAGAATATATTCCGAGCCGATACGGCACATATCCATCACAGACTCTTAGACATGGGATTGACGGAAAGGCAGAGCGTAAATCTGATCTACATCATATCCATTTTATTGAACGTGATAGCGGTGATCTTTAGAGATATAAATATAGTCATATTGTTCCTCCTCTATGCGATAGTTGGGGCTTCTATGTTTTTCTTTCTCTATAGGGGCTTCTTTAGGAGAAATAGATCCATCGTGAAGAATAACAGGAAGTGAGAAGATGAAAAAACAATACGACGGTTTGGGAACAGAAGTCAAGGCAATATCACCGAGTGTTATAAAGATCAGCATATCGGCTGGGCGAGAGGTAGAACCGAGAATCATACGAGTAGTTAATCCGGATAACCTCGAAGAAGCTCTTACAGTATTAACCGAATGGAAAGATGGTTTCTCCACCTCTCAATTGAATATCCTTTGGAAGGATGGTTTGCTTTTCATCCAAACGAAAGACGGCAATACCTTATGTGAAGATTATATTCCACCTACTTTCTCTGATGGTAAGATACACATAAGGAAATCTATGATGCCAGGTGAGCACTTCTTTGGTTTTGGTGAGAAGATGGGCTTCTTGAACAAGAGGGGAATGAAGATGAAAATGTACAATAAAGACAATCCCATCCATCTTCCAGATATCGATCCCTTGTACCTATCCATTCCTTTCTTTATAAGTGTTATACCCTCCAAACGCACATATGGTATTCTCATCGAAAATACTGAACCATGTGGTTTTGATATGGGTTATTCATCTGAAGAATGGTATGAATTCTGGGTGCAGGCACCTCGAGTGGAGTATTGGATAATATATGGTAAAAGTGTAGAAGATGTGGTTAAAAAGATGAACCAACTTACGGGAAAGATAGAACTACCACCTGCTTGGGCTTTAGGATATCAACAATCACGCTGGAGCTACTCATCACAGGATGAGGTGTTAAACGTAGCAAAAAAGATGCGTGAAAAGGAGATCCCATGTGATGCGATCTATCTGGATATAGATTACATGGATGGATATAAGGTGTTCACATGGGATAAGGGGCGTTTTCCGGAACCGAAAAAGTTGATATCAACACTTAAAGAAATGGGCATAAAGGTGGTAACTATAGTGGACCCAGGTGTCAAAGAAGAATCTGGTTACTTCGTTTATGAAAAATTGAAAGATATCGATGGTGCTTGTAAGAAAAAGAACGGTGAAGATTTTGTAGGTTACGTATGGCCTGGCAGATGTGTCTTTCCAGACTTTCTCAGATCTGATGTACGTGAATTCTGGACAGAGTTACATAAAGGGCTCTTCGAAACTGGAGTCGCAGGCATATGGAATGATATGAATGAGCCTTCGATACCATGGCTCGATGGATTGGAAGATGAGATATTAGAATCTTTGAAAAAGGATAGCTTTATGGATAAACTGGAGGCAAAGCGAGCTCTCGATCAAGGTGATTTTGGAACGTTATTCTTTCATAGAGATGATAAAGGCAACGTTATTCCACACAGGCGTGTAAGGAATGCCTATGCCCTTTTAGAAGCGATGGCAACGAGAGAAGCATTTAAAAGATACTGTCCAGATCGAAGGTCATTTATCCTCACGCGTGCAGGTTTTACTGGAATTCAGAGATATGCAGCCGTATGGACTGGGGATAACTCCAGTTGGTGG
>WFSK01000096.1 GCA_015486095.1 Thermotogae bacterium | reverse complement strand
GAATATGTGAAGAAAAACTTCCTCATAACGAGGCATATAATGGATTACTTGCGTTTATTCGTATCTCTGTAAACCTCCACTTTAACGACGCGCGTTGGGGATGTCTTGAGAACCTTCACTTTGTAGCCATCTATTAGTTCGATCTCTTCACCGACTCTGGGCATGCGCTCTATCTTATCACATATATATCCACCTATAGTCTCATAATCCGTCTGTGGAAACTCCACATCGAAAAACCTCTCTATCTGATTGATGGGAGTTCTACCATCCATTTCGTATCTGTTCTCTCCGAGATCTTTTATGAAATAATCCTCTTCTTCATCGTACTCATCCTGTATTTCACCAAATATCTCTTCTATAACATCTTCTAAAGTCACGAGTCCCGATGTACCTCCGAATTCATCTACCACTATGGCTATCTGTATCTTCATCTTTCTGAAATCGGCGAGTAAGTCATCTATCTTCTTCGTCTCCGGTATGAAAAGTGCAGGTTTCGCAACGTCTTTCGCTTTTAATTCCTTCAAAGAGGTCTTGTCATACTCACTCAGCAGAGATAATATGTCTTTTGCATACAATACACCGATGATCTTATCCACAGACTGATGGTATACAGGTATCCTCGAGAAGTTGTTTTTCTTTATTACATTTATTATCTCATCTATACCTGCACTATCTTGAAGGCATACCATATCTATTCTTGGAACCATGATCTCCTTTACTGCTATATCATTGAATTTAAATATATCCTTTATCATTCTACTCTCTTGCTTTTCAAATATTCCCTCTTTTGCCGCAATATCTGCCATGAGAATGATCTCATCTTCCGTTATAAAAGGGCCTTCACTTATCTTTTCTCCTCCTCGCAGTTTATTTATTGCATTTGATATGAACATGAGCAAAGAGATCACCGGTGTAAGAGCAAAAGTAAGAATAGATACAACTTTTATGACCTTTCTAAATACATACTCTGGATGTTGTTTTGCATGGGTTTTCGGTGTTATCTCTCCGAAGATGAGGATCAAGAAGGTCATTATGCCTGTAACATATGAGCCTAATTTGCCCACATCTGTCTTTGGGAAGAGTTGTATTGCGATGATCGTGGCAAGTGACGAAGCTGCGATGTTCACAAAGTTATTTCCTATGAGTATGGCTGTGAGCATCTTATTCGGGCGCTTTATAAAATCTTCTACTATCTTCCCCTTTTCACCTTTCTCTTTCCTGGAGATATCTCTCAATCTTATCTTATTCATAGCAGTCAACGCCGTTTCTGAGCCGGAGAAGAAAGAAGAAAGCATTATGAGAATGAGAAGTAAGAGAAACTCTAAAAAGATACCAGTAAAGGAAACATTTTCTACCAAAAAAATTAACCAACTACTACTTGCATCAGGGTCCACCTGATCTCTCACCTACCTTTTTCAATGATGATATGGTTCACCATTTTTTATTCTAAAAGCCCTGTATATCTGTTCTAAAAGGATAACCCTTGCCATTTCATGGGTGAACGTCATTCGCGAAAGGGCGATACGGATGTCAAGTCTTTCTTTAACCTTTGCATCCACACCATCCGTTCCACCGATGAAGAATACGATCTCTCCCTTTCCTTTGCTCATCCAGGATTCCAACATGTTCGCGAAGTCTTTTGAAGAAAGCATTTTCCCTCTCTCATCGAGTAAAACATTCACTCTATCCCTCCGTACATATTTTAACATATCTTTGCTCTCCCGCTTTATATTTTCCTCGTATCTGTTTCCACTATGCGATCGTATTTCTATGACTTCTACCTTACAATAACGAGACAACCTCTTCATATATTCATCACAGGCCGATTTGTAAAAATCCGTCTTTATCTTTCCCACCGCTATTATACGGATTCCCATTTCTCTATCCTGCCCTTCTTTATAATACCCACAACTACATCTTCATCGAAGATGGGAATGGCATCCTCAAAAGTAGATGTTCGTAAGAGCACAATATCCGCTTGTTTTCCTATTTCTATGCTGCCGGTGTGCGCTTCGAATCCAAGGACATACGCAGCGTTAAGGGTATACGCCGTAAGGCTTTCCGCCGCTGTCATTCCCATTTTCATGATCCCGAGTAGCATAGCAAAGAAAGGATTCGATAGCATACAAGATCCCGGATTGAAATCACTCGCTAAAGCCACAGGAATTCCTTCGTCTATCAACCTTCTCGCAGGTGTGAATTCGTTCATATTCAAGAAAAATGATGTCATAGGTAAGAGGACAACAACGGCATCGGATGATGCCAATATTTCTATTTCTTCATCGGATAAAATTCTAACGTGATCCAAACTCCTACAACCCACCTCAACAGCCGCCTTTATCCCTCCTATATCCCTTATTTCGTTAACATGCGCCCTTGGGATCAGTCCATTTATCTTACCTGCGAACAAGACCTTTCTCAGGTCTTCCACATCAAATGCACCTTCATCACAGAATATATCTATGAATTTCATCACTCCGATCTTCGTGATATCCTTTATCGTATCGATAACCTCTTCGATGTACTCTATCTTGCTCCGATCCTCTGGGACTGCATGTGCACCTAAGAATGTTCCAACTACATCTATCTCTATATCCAAAGCCAACCTCTGTATGACTCGTGCCTCTTTCAACTCATCTTCTCGAGTCAAGCCATAACCTGTTTTACACTCTGCAGTGGTAACACCATTGGAAGCGAGTGTACGCAACAGCATCTTCCCGGCTTTATAGAGTTCATCTTCAGAAGCTTTACGGACATCCTTTACAGTCGAGAGTATGCCTCCTCCTCTTCGTGCGATCTCCGTATAGGAAACGCCTTTCATGCGTTCGTAGAATTCATCGGTTCGCATCCTCAGGAAGGGAATATGTGTATGTGCATCCACCAACCCTGGAATAGCAGTATATCCTCTACAATCGAGTGTTTTCCGTGCTCTTATCGTGTTAGCTTCATAAGAAGGCATAAGGGTAACGATCTTATCTCCCTTTATTCCTATAGAATATTTTTCATAAGAAAGGACTTCTCCTTGCTCTTTTCCTCTTTTGGGAGTCTCACCTGTGGGAGTCAGAATAGAAGAGATATCCTTCAACAGAAGATCTAAATCGTATTCTATCTTTCCATCACTTCCATGATCCTGTTCTCTATTATCTTAGAGGGTTCTAAATTTTCCATCTGTAAATAAAAGTCAGCCACATCTACGAGTGCTTTCTGTGGGATCAAGCCTATCAATTCAGAGCCGACTACATTCACTCCGTACCTCGCTGCCTCTCTCTTTATGACCTCGAAGACACGAAAAATAGGAGTTTTTTTGAAATTCGTCAGGTTCATCGAAACCTGAACTATTCCTCTTTCTTTCAAATCTACTCCTATGGCTTTTACATATCTGAAACCTCCACTTATGTATCTAACTGCCCTTGCTATCTTATTCGCTACTTCTACATCATTCGTCGAAAGATTGACATTATACGCTATCAGAAATTCCCTGGCTCCAACAGCTATAACACCGGCAGTAGGGTGAACCTCCGCCGGACCAAAGTCGGGTTTCCAATCTTCTCGTTTTATCTTCTCAAAAAAACCTTCGAATTCTCCCTTTCTAATGTTTGACAGATTTTTTCTTTCCTTACGAGTGGCAGATTGCTCGTAGAGATAAACCGGGATGTTGAGTTCATTACCTATTTTTTCACCAAGTTTTTTGGAATACATCACACATTCTTCCATTTTCATATCTTTGACGGGGACGAGCGGAATCACATCCGTTGCACCCATACGCGGATGTTCTCCTCTATGAACACGTAGATCTATTAACTCTGCTGCTTTCTTCGCCATCTCGAATAGACAGGATATCAGGCTTTCGGGTTCACCCACAAGGGTTACAACAGAGCGGTTGTGATCTTTGTCCATAGAATGATCCAATATCCATACGTTATCGAAACCACCGATAACATCTATTATCTCTTCCACTATTTCTTTTCTTCTCCCTTCACTGAAATTCGGAACGGATTCCATCAATTTCACCGTTAAAACCTCCTCATTGACTACGAGATCATACTAAAAACACGCTCTAAAGAAAATTTCATGGCATCTACAAAGCTGTTTAGAGAGAATCTCCGCCATCCGACTTTTCCTATTCCTCTCAAAATAGGAACTTCCACACTTTCTTCGGAGATAAGCATATTTCTCTTCAATCCATACAGTAATCTATCTATATCCAATTCTTTTATATCTGATATCAAGAATTTCGATGTTAGATTCGATATGCGTTCGTAGTCATGACTGCTGAGATAACCTTCTAAATAGGAGAGATATCCTTCCACTATCATTCCATATCCTATAGCAGTACCATAAGAGATCTCGAAATTCGTTGACTCTTCTACGAGATTGCCTATAGTACGACCAAACTCCGGTCTGCCATCAAAAAGATCAAAATGCTCTCTTCTGAAATTCATCGTCAGATATATGAGATACTCGGCTACATCCAAATCGATAACAGGAGTGAACATATCGATTATCCTGTTTTCAACTATCTCGAAGAATCTCCTATCAGTAATGATCGCATTTCTGATCAGTTCTAAAGCCCCTGCATATAGTTGAAACGAGGAGAGAGAAGATAAAAATTCAACGTCTATTATAACGAAGTCTGGTGAAAAGGGTGCAGCGAGGATATCTCTTGTCCCCATAAAATTCAGAAATACCTTTGAACATACGGTCGAACTTATTTGTGAAACCAGTGTCGTGGGTACATAAACATAGGTATTTATGGGTGAATATGTACTGACTACATAACTAACGAGATCTCCGATCGTTCCCCCTCCAATGGCAACCAGGATATCTCTTCTTCCCACACCTTCTTTTAGAAGATAACCAAGTGTATCAAGCATCATAGCAGTAGATTTTACAGGTTCTCCAGATATCATTGGTAGGT